>CAIWRR010000121.1 GCA_903915125.1 Candidatus Firestoneibacteriota bacterium
GGCTTCTTGTTTACGTTACAAACGTTAAGAACGTTAGGAACGTTATGAACGTTATGAACCAGTCTGAATAATTATTTACCCTGTAAACTAATAATCGCCTGCCCCATCTTATATCTTAAAACATCCATCTTATCTGCGCCTTTGAAGTTCTTCATTGCCTCTTCCAGGAAGTCAGCTTCATATCCCGTGCCCTTGCCCGAGGAAATTTTATAGTTCTTGATTTCGGCGAGCACTGCTTTTGCCGCGTTCACCTCGGCGCTTCCGGGGTTTTTGTTTGCCGCGATGGCTTTTTCAAGCGTCATAATGTACCTGTAATCATAGACGCCTTCTCTTATATGTTCCCAGTTAGTGGTGTCAATGATGCCGTCCTTGCCGTAGACGGCGCAGGAGGAGGCCGCGTACTCCGTGGTAGGACAGCCGTACTTTGCCGCTCCCCACCAGAACTGCGAGTTGCCGTAAGCTCCTTCCTGCCAGGTCAGGAAGCCGAAGGCGTACCTGTTCGCGCCGCAGTTGTAGAGCAGGAGCGGTTTCTTCAGGGAGTGAACCTTCTCAATTATTTTCTGTGTTGGCGGGAAGCCGGCGTGCGTGGTGTTGTAATACGGAATGCTGATAAGCTCCGTGTAATCTGCCATCTTGCTCGGATCATCCTTGCGCTTGAAACCGCCGGGTCCTGCCCACGAAGGGTTGGTTATTATTCCCGCTTCGCCCAGTATCTCGAAAGTGTTCTTCATATCTATCCAGCCGCGCATTTTTCCGGGCTCGCTGTCTTCGCGGGGTTCGTCAAAAGTAAATATCAGCTTCGGCCAGTTGCCGGCCTTGGCTTTTGCTGCTACAATCTCTCCGAATTGCTTGAGCGCTGCCCTGTGCGCCGGGCTCCACGGCTGCTTTCCCGTCAGCTCGCAAAGCGTGCCCTGGATGCCGCTGTCGAACATCCAGCTGGTGAAGCCGTATTTCTTCAGGAGAGGGACTATCCTGTCGGCTGTGGAGAAATCAACCGAGACTTTTCCTCCGGAATATTTCACGGGGAAGGGATCGGCAGAATCAAAGCAGTTCATCCCGTGGTCACGGAGGTTCTGCATTGCATTATCTATTTCAGGGCTTGCCGGATAGCTGTTGTAATACCACATCCAGTAAGTGTGGTGTTCCTCCCATTCCGCGAACTTGAAAGGAAATACTTCCACGGAAACCGGAAGTTTTGTGGGGCTCTTGCCGGCCATAACCGTTACCTCGCCTTTATAAACACCGGGTGCCGCTGTTTCAGGTATTTTTACCGTTATCCAGAACATTCTGGGAATACCCGCGAAACCGTCCGCGGGGCCTTTGACCAGATACCGGCCTTTCACGAACCATTGCACGCCTATCGGAACATATTCATATTTAACATGTCTGACGGAGACATTCTCAGCCGGGATGCTCTCAGCCGGGCCTTTAAGCTCGGATACAGAGACCGTTATGGAACTCTGGTCTGTTTCCGGGAGCACGCATAGAGTAATGGGCTTGAATTCTCCCGGTGTGCCGAAGCTTCCGAGCGGCCTTTTAAGGTCGCTCTGGCTTGGCCTGGAATTGGGGTAGATATCAACTGTATAGTTATTGGCGTAAACCGTATAACCTTTTTCCTTATTTTCTTTGGATGCGGTGAACGCGGTTTTTTCGTCATAGGTCCCGGTGTAGATTTTTCCCATTCTTTTCCACAAGCGCATCGTGGTCACCATATCTTTAAACTCGGTGTGGTCCTTTTCAAACGCCAGCGTATAGGCTTTTTCAACATCCTCGTTTTGTGCCGACGCGAAAACGCAGGCGCAAAGCATTGCGAGAAGCAGGAGCAATTTCTTCATTTTTCCTCCTTGAATTTTCCGGCTTGCCGCCGGGAATAACATTTAATTATATAGACTGAACCGGTCAAAAGCAACCGTTTTGAAGCCATTGCTTAAGAGGTTGGTTTCTGATATTATTGGCTATTAATTAAACAGAGAAGCAGCCTGTTACTTCACCGGCAGGGGTGCCAGATGCGAGTGATTCGCCTTGATTATGACAGCAAAGGCCTTGAAGTAACCCTTCCTGATTTAGCTTCCCTTCAGGTATTTTCAATGAAAAGCGCGCGCGCAATGAAATCCCCCGGAGCGGCAATAACAAAGTCCTTGGCGCGCCCTTTAGGCGCCCGTCCGCTGGCGGAACTTGCCTCGGGAAAGAGAACCGCCTGCATAGTCATATCCGACAAGACCCGCCCCGTACCGAATAAACTTATCCTGCCTCCTATATTGGCGCTGTTAAAGAAAGCCGGGCTTAAGGAAAAAAATATCACTATTCTTATCGGCACAGGCACCCACGGCCCGACTGAAGGGAAATATCTTACGGAGCTTATCGGAAAAAATATTCCGCGCTTATACAGGGTGGAAAATCACGACTGCCGGGATAAAGCGAAATTGAAACGCCTGGGAACGGCGTCCGGCGGCGCCCCGGTTTGGATAAACAGGACCTACTGTGACGCTGAATTGAAGATAGTCACGGGATTTATTGAGCCGCACTTCATGGCCGGATACTCCGGCGGCAGAAAAGGCGTCTGCCCGGGAATAGCGGGCCTCGATACCATCAGGATATTTCATTCTCCTGGTTTTCTCGAGTCTCCGCAGGCCGAAAGCGGGAGGCTCGGGAAAAATCCGTGCCACCTGCTCGCGGAGGAAGTCTCGGGGCTCGCGGGGATTGATTTTCTTGTCAATGTCACGCTGGACGCGAAGAAGCGGGTAACGGGGGTTTTTTCCGGGCATCCGGTAAGAGCTTTTGAGAAAGGCGCCGCGTTCTGCAGAAAGAGCGTAACTTCCGGGGCGCGTAAAGTATTCGATGTGGTGCTGACCTCGGGCGGAGGCGCGCCTCTTGACCGCAATTTTTATCAGACCGTCAAGGGAATCGTCGGAGCTCTTCCGGCAGTGAGAAAGGGCGGTACAATAATCATAGCTTCCGGCTGCAGAGACGGGCTGGGCAGCGAAGATTTCAAAAAACTTCTGTCCGGGTTTAAGAACCCGAAAGATTACCTCGGAAAAATTTCCGCAAAGGGGTTCTTCCGTCTTGACCAGTGGCAGGTGGAAGAACTTGCGAAGGCGATGAAGAAGGCTGAGATTAAAATTTTCTCCGAAGGGCTGCCGCCCGGTTTCAATATTCCTGGACTGACAAGAATCCCTGATATTGACGCGGAACTTAAAAAGGCAAAGGAACTCAACCCGCGCCTGAAACTCGGGGTTATCCCAAACGGCCCGTATGTCCTTGTAAAATAAGCTTTTTCAAAATGGATGTTTGCATATAGCAGGCCAATACTGATATAATACTTAAAATGTTTTTGCGTGTTTTGGAGGCCAAGAATGAAATTGTTCGTAGACAGCGCGAATGTGAACGAAATCAAAGAGATTGTTGACCTCGGGCTCTGCGACGGCGTTACGACCAATCCGACGCTGGTAGCCAAAGAGGGCAAGGATTTTATGAAGACCCTTGATGGCGTGGTGAAACTCGTAAGCGGCCCGGTCCATGTCGAGCCGATCTCGGTTGATGCTGCCGGGATAATCAGGGAAGCGCTGGAGTTCGGAAAACTCGGCAAGAATGTCGTCGCGAAGCTCGCGATGACCAAAGAAAGCATCAAAGCCTCCAAAACGCTGAAAGAGAAAGGCATGAAAGTGAGTTTTACCCTGGTCTTCTCCGCAAACCAGGCCTTGGTTGCGGCGAAGGCCGGCGCTGATTTTGTCATACCGTTTGTCGGCAGGCTTGACGACGGCGGGCAAAAGGGAACGGAAGTTGTCGCTGACATTGTAAAGATTTATAAAATCTTCGGACTGAAAACAGAAGTGCTTGCGGCCTCAATCAGGGGAACTCAGCATATCCTTGAATGCGCGCGCGCGGGGGCTCATTCGGTGACCATTCCGAAGAGCGTAATTGAAACCATGATAAAACATCCGTACACCGACCTCGGAGTGAAGAAATTCATCGAGGATTGGAAAAAGGTGAACGGATAAGGCCGGTTCTGAAGGAGTCGTATGCTTAAGGACGATCTTGCAAAACTTTTGAAGCTGCAGGAAATAGACAGCCGGATATTTGACCAGGAAGAGGAAGCAGGGGGTATTCCGGAAAAGTTGAAGGAAAGGCAGGATGCTTTGAAGTTGAAACAGGACGCCCTGCACGCGATAAAGAAAAAGGCTGAGGACGCGGCAAAAGAAAAGAAACTCCTTGAGCTGGATGTGGATTCAAAGAACCAGCAGATAAAAAAACTCAATAACCAGCTGAACGAAGTGAAAACCAACAAGGAATACTCCGCGCTCCAGCAGGAGATAACCCACGCGAAAGAGGATGTGTTAAAGGCCGAAGAAGCCATCATAGAAAAGCTTATGCTGGATGATGATATCAAGCTTAAGCTCGCGAAAGGCGCCGAGGAAGTAAAAGCCGAAGAGGCCAAACTTAAGGCGGAGGAAGAGAAGCTCAAGGCCGAAGGAAAACAGCTGGAAGAAGCGCTTAAGACGGAGAAGACGGAAAGAGAGGCGCTCGCCGCGGGCGTTGAGGACAAGAAACTCCTGGCAAGATACGAGCAGATTCGCGCCAACGCCGGCAACGGGGTCGCCGCGATAGTAATCGTGAACAATTCCTGCGGCGGCTGCGGGACGATGCTGCGCCCCCAGGAGACCATTGAGATACACAAGTTCACGCATGTTGTTGAGTGCGAGGACTGCGGAAAAATATTCTGCGGTTGATACTTTTAAAAACAAACAGATAGGACGGCTGGCTGCTTCTGCCGCAAGGCAGGGGAGGAAAGTCCGAACTCCGCAAGGCCGGGATGCCTCGTAACGCGAGGGGGCTTCGGGGGAAACTCCGGAGCAACGGAAAGTGCA
>CAIWRR010000122.1 GCA_903915125.1 Candidatus Firestoneibacteriota bacterium
AAATTCTCCCTGATAGTCCTCACTACCGGCATGGAGATTACTGAATCTCCAATCCAGCCGGGAGCCCGGACCAATACTGAGCTTATTTTTTTCTTGTCAATTCCCATAGTTTGGCGTATTTAATGAAGTTGTAGAAAGAGCTAAGAAGACAGACAAACAATCCAGGCAAACCGTCAAGGAATCCAAGCCTGAAAAGGTACATTCTAATAAAAGTGTACAGCGGATTAAACAAAATGGTTCCAAGCCGGCCTCTCCGCCCTTTCTCCTTCATTGAAATTGCGGCAAGTTCCGTATATCTGTTCAGCGTGGAAAAGTACTGCCCAAGGTTGTCATAGGAGTAGTGGAACAGGTCGTTTTTTAGAGTGCCTGCTTTGCCGTTCAGCAGAAAGCTTTCATGAACCTGCCTGCTTTCATCAAATCTGCCTGAATTTTTCCGGAAAAGCCGCAGTTGCATGTCAGGATACCAGCCGCAGTGGCTTATCCAGCGCCCCAGGAAAAACGCCCTCCTCGGCATAAGATAACCTTCGTAAGGACTGATAACAATCCCTGCAATCTCGTCCGCAAGCTCCCGGCTTACCTCTTCGTCAGCGTCAACGCTTAAAACCCACTCATTCTTCGACTTTCCAACAGCATAATTCTTTTGACGGGAGTAGCCCTGCCACCCGCGCGAAAATATCTTTGCCTTCATAGCCGCCGCAATCTTGACGGTATTGTCACGGCTGCCGGAATCAACCACAATAATTTCATCCGCGAATGCCAGGGATTTAATGCATCTCCCGATTTTCTCTTCTTCGTTATAAGTAATTATGACTGCGGATACTTTCATCCCTTGATGTTATCAAACGCAGAGCCGGCTTTCAATTTAATAATTGACATACGGGTGCCTGTGCGTTAACATGAATACAGTTTCGTTGGAGGTGTTATGCGTAAAATGCTCGCCTTACTGTCCTTTCTTCTCTCCTTTAACCTCTTTGCGAGTGAAAAGATCTCAATGGCTGTCTATGATTTCGACGCCAGATCAGTTTCTGCCGAACTCGGAGAATCAGTGACTGATTTTGTGCAGACAAGCCTATACGAATCCGGTAAATTCAATATGATGGACCGGAAGAACGTGCAGAAGATATTAAAGGAACAAATGTTCCAGAAAACCGGCTGTTCATCGACGGATTGCGCGGTTGAGGCCGGGCGTATTTTGAATGTAAGCAGCATGGTCCTGGGCAGCGTTTCTAAACTTGGACAGCGCTATGTAATATCTCTGCAACTGGTCGATGTCGAGCAGGGCAAGATAGCTATTTCCGACAAGGTTGAGACGGATTCAGAAGATATGCTTAATGTCGCCTCGTCCGCACTCGCCGAACATTTCGCGAAACAGGTCGGAATAAAAGGCAAGGTTCTGAAAGTCTTCAACGAAAACGAAATAGTTATTAACCTTGGTTCGCAAGACAAGCTGGATAAAGACCAGGAATTAAACATTGATAGACTGGGCGAAGCGGTAAAGGACGATTCAGGGAAGGTTGTGTATCAAATGAAAGAATCGATAGCGAAAGCGAAACCTGTTGAGATTAACGAACAGGGTACCCGCTGCGAAATAGTTTCCAAGACAGGCAGCGTAAAGGCCGGCGACATCGTTGAGATCAAGGGAGAATCAGGCAGGCCTCTTAGCCCGATACTGAAACAAGCAGCAGCTTACGCTCAGCCTCAAGAGAGAGTCGTATACGCAAGAACAAAAAAAGCTTCCATGCCGCCTGTCGATAACAACATAGAAGGCGGGTTTTTTCTGGGCATCGTACTGGATAATCAGACAAAACTTAGCGTTTTAACCAGGAATGCCGCGGGAGCGACACTTTTTAACGGCCAAATAGGATATCTAGGGCCGGGTACTACAATTGAATTGATGGGAGGCGGCCCAATTTCCTGGCTTGCGGATATGGAAGGCGGCAGCGGACTTAGACTGACGACATTTAAGTATCTCAATCAGACTGAGTGGGGCAATTATGATATTTATGTATTGCCGCTGCGAATCGGAATCAGGCTCTATCCTTTTACGCCATTGTTTAACCCTGACTATGGAAAACAAAAGAAAACTGATGCCCAGCGCGGCATGTTTGCGCCTTATGTCGGCCTTGGCGGGAGCATGTATTTGGGCCTTGCAGACATAGACACAAACGACAAGTATTCGGCAACAAAATACGTTTTTGGGTTTGGGGCGGATACGAGGTTTGGAATTGAACTTTTCAATGTGCTCTACGCTGAGTATGTTATTCATTTCGCATCAACCGCAAGCGTGGATTGGAATTGGCACGATGCTTACGGAAACAGGACAGTAACAAGCACGTACACCATGGATTTCAACTCTTCCGGCCTTGGTTTCGGTCTAAGAGCGCGCTTCTAAGAGCGGCACGAATCCTGAAATTAAAATACCGCGGAGAGTATCCGCGGTATTTATTTGTTTAGATGGTGCCGAGGGACGGACTTGAACCGCCGACGCCAGGATTTTCAGTCCTGCGCTCTACCGACTGAGCTACCTCGGCCTTCCTGAATACTGCAATAATATTCAGGCCTCCAGTTGCCCGGAGGCCTCAAACTGAGACTAGAAATTATAACACAACGGGCTTTCCTTTTTCAACCGATTTAACTTCGGCAAGAACCAGTTCAACCGAGTCCCGCGCGTCTTTCGGAGTAACAATGGAAGGATACTTTCCGTCTTTTACGCACTTAAGAAAATAAGCAATCTCGTTGGTGTAGCCGTCCGAGGTAAGAAGCTTAGGTTTGAACGGCTCCTTCCCGTACGGAGTCACCGTCATCGGATAATTCAACGAAGAAAATTCCGCCGCGCCTTTTTCAAAGAGCGCCCAGAAAGCCATCCTGAAAGAATACTTCGGAGCGTACGCCCACCCGCCTTCCGCGGTTACCTTTGGTCCGTTCTTGTAAAAAAACTGGGTAGACAAGTGATCAACACCTTTTGTGGCGCAGCCCTTGACGCCAACGGATGATACGGCTTTTGGCATACCGCAAAGATAAAGGACATAATCAGTATCGTGGACATGCAGGTCCAGAGCCGCAGCGCCGCTGTTCTTTGCTTCAAGAATCCAGTTCTTCCAGGTCCAGGTCGGAGTAGGAGAATGCCTCTGGAGGTTTAGAGCCAGCAATTTGCCGAGGGATTTACCGTCAATTAGTTCTTTGAGCGCGACATACTCCGGCCAGAAACGGATAACATGAGCGACCATGAATTTAACGCCCGCTTTCTTTACTGCCTTTATCATTTCCTTGCAGTCTTTAGCGTCAAGCGCCATCGGCTTTTCGCAAATGACATGTTTCCCTGCCTTTGCCGCCTTTATTACCGCTTCTTTGTGCATATATGTGGGCAGGCAAACATCAATAATCTCTATATCTTTGTTTTTAAGCATCTTGTCGTAATCAGAGTAATATTCAATTTTGGCGGGATCGAAGCCAATCGGTTTGGATTTCTCAACAGCCAGATTGCCGCCCGAAGCTTCTCCCCGAACCGTCTTCTTTGCCTTCTCAATATCTGTGTCGCAGATTGCAATAACCTGCGAATCAGAGAGTTTGGAGTGTGAACCGTAATGAACGCCGCCTATGAAACCCGAACCTACTATTCCTACTTTTGGCATAAAGCCTCCTAAATAAAATTACAGTTTATAACGTTTATAAGGTTTATAACGTTTATAACGTAATGCAAAATCTCTCGTCTATTCGTTATAAACGTTAAGAACGTTAGTAACGTTACAAACGTCTTAGTTTAATTTTTGCGCCCCAGTATATAATCCATCGCTATCGAAGTCAGCTCTACGCGGGCCAGCGGATGATGATTATAGTACGGTATCATCTCGGCAGCAACCGGACCGTCATAACCGATTTCCTTGAAGGCCTTCATGATTTCCGTCCAGTTAACATCGCCGTTCAAAAGATCCACGAACCCTGTCATTCCGCCGTTACCGGCTGCAAACCTGAAATCTTTGAAATGAACTCTCTTTATGCGGTTTCCCAGTATTCTGATCCACTGCTGCGAGTATCCGAAAGGTATCGCATTGCCGA
Source organism: Candidatus Firestoneibacteriota bacterium (assembly GCA_903915125.1). Lineage (GTDB taxonomy): Bacteria > Oederibacteriota > D2-FULL-39-29 > D2-FULL-39-29 > CAIOVX01 > CAIOVX01. The sequence continues at coordinate 4,057 of CAIWRR010000122.1, forward strand.
CATCAAAATACACGCCTATGTATTTGCTGCCAAATCCGTCAATATAGGATTTCATTTCAAGCGGGCTCATTATAAACCTGTTCCAAACATTTTCTATTGCCATTGCAACTTTGAATTTCTCCGCTACAGGCAGAAGTTTCTTGATGCACTCAACAGACCTTTTGTAAACATCATCATAGGAGACAACTTCCGCGGCAGGATTAAAGAAAACATCCACAGCGCCCGGAACAACAAGGATAGAGTCAACCTTGAACCAGGATGCGAGTTCAAGGTACTTTTCCGTGAGTTTTACGGCTTTATCCCTGTCTGCCTGCGCGGAAGAGCCAAAATTAGCGCCCCAATAGATGCCTGTTGCCAGGCTGGTAATCTCTATGCCGTTCTTTGCCGCTTCTTCGAGCATTGCAGCGGCTTGTTCCTTCGTGGTTTCAGGAGAGACTTCTCCCCGCTCATCAAAACATAGTTCAATGCCTTCATAACCGTATTTTTTGGCCATCTTTATCGCGTCGCTTACTTTTACTTTGCCTTCCAGCCCGCCCGGAAAAGTCCAATAGTTGATGCACTTTTTCATAGTATTCCTCCATTAAGAGACAACTATTTTGAAAGGTATTTCTCCAATCCTGCCGCAACATACGCGCCATCGCCTACTGCCGTTGCAACTTGCCTTAGTTTTGTAGTCCTTACATCTCCTACGGCAAAGATACCGGGTTCAGAGCTTTCAAGAGAATCATCCGTAATAATGCAGCCTTTCTCGTCAAGTTTAAGGACATCCTTGCAGAATCCGGTGTTGGGCGTATTTCCTACAGCTTCGAAGAGGCCGCTTACGTTAAGTTCTGAAATGGACCCGTCGGCGACTTTTTTGATTACTATTTTCTCGAGCTTTTGTTCGCCAATAACCTTTTCAACTACCGAACCGAGCACAAGATGTATCTTTGGGTTAGTCTTAAGCCTGTCCTGCAGATAAGGCGACGCCCTGAATTCATTCCGCCTGTGAATCACAAATACCTCCGAAGCAAATCTCGTAAGATAAATGGCTTCGTGAAGCGCCGAATTACCGCCGCCGACTACCGCAATCGGCTGATTACGGAAAAACGCCCCGTCGCAAGTTGCGCACCAGGATATTCCCTTGCCTATAAGTTTCTCTTCTCCGGGAACTCCCAATTTTACGGGTTTTGAGCCGGTCGCGATTACAACAGTCCTGACAAGATACGATGAAGAACTGCAGGTGATTTTAAAAATCCCGTTTTCTTTTTTAATATTCTGCGCGTCATCACTAATAAAGGCCGCCCCAAACTTCTTGGCCTGAGCTTCCATCTTCATTGCAAGTTCATAGCCTTTCGTGCCTTCCGGAAAACCGGGGTAGTTTTCAAGATTATCTATCATAAGAGCGGTACCGCCTACGACTGCCTTTTCAATAATTAGAATGTCATACTTGCCGCGAGCGGCATAGATAGCCGCCGTAAGCCCGGCAGGTCCTGCTCCAATAACCGCGATGTCGTGTGTCTTGTTGGTCATTTCCCGCTTTCCTCGCTCTTATCAAAAATTGTCCTGACCGAAAGCTCAAGCCTGGTCTTTTCTGCTTCCGCCTGGGCCGTTTTGATTTTAGACTCTAAAATCATCCTTTCCTTCACGTAGTTGCCTTCTGCGGCTTGAAGCCTTCTTTCCAGTTCTCTAATGCGAGTTTCAAGAATAGTTTCGTGAGAGCTGCTCCCTCTTTTTAGGACTGCAAGCGTTTCAGTCTTTTCAAGACGGGAAGTTTCAAGTTCCTGTATCCTTTTCAAAAGGAGGCGCTTTTCATTTTCTAAAACCTTGAACTCTGCCTCCAATCCGCCGGTTGAAGCCTTCCTTAAACTCTGTCTAGATAAATACAGGTTGAATTCTGCCTGGAGTTTCCTTACTTCCCGCCTGAGCCGTTCCTGCCCAGTGGATAGTTTTGCTAGAGAGCTCTTCCCCGGTATACCTGAAAGTGATACCTTAAGTTGCGCGCGTATTTTGGCTAAGCCCTTGCTTAATTCCAGCCTGACAGCGCCGGCCGACGGTTTCTTTGCTTTGCGTCTATTTCTTCCCGCCATCTTCTTTTTCACAGGTGTTGATTATATCAAAAAGACGCTTTAAAAGCAAAATATCTCCTTTCACGAAGCGCCAATTTAGAGGTGATTTCTAAATGTCACTCGTGTATAATAATTGGCGGAGACTGACTATGAACAAAACGCTTTTCATAGGGGACATCAATATTGACATCCTTATGTATGGGCTTTCCTCGATGCCTTTGCCTGACCGCGAGATTACCTGCGCGGGATTCGAAACCGTTCCCGGGAGCTCTGCTTTCATAGCCGCCCATGCCTTCAGTTCTCTTGGAGGTAAAGCAGGCTTCGCCGGCCTTGCCGGAACCGATGACAACGGCGTGCTAATGATAAATGCCATGAAAAATGCCGGCATTTCACCGGAACTTGTTGAAAGGACGGATAAAGTGAAGACCGGCGTAACTGTAAATCTCATTCAGGAAAACATTCGTTCTCAGGTCACCTATCCCGGGACCATAGCAGAATACACCGGTTCCTTGCTGACGCCGGACGCGCTATCCTCTTACAAGCATATCCATTTTGCGGGGCCTTATCAGCAGTTAAAATTCAAGAGCAAGATTTCATCCCTGCTGGCTCTTGCGAAAGAAGCCGGCATTACAACTTCTATTGACACTCAGTGGGATGCTACGGAAAAATGGGAGTTCTTGGACGATTGGTTAAGGAAGGTTGATTACCTGTTCGTTAATTCTGACGAGGCGGTTTCAATCACCGGATGTCCGGGCGCGGAA
>CAIWRR010000123.1 GCA_903915125.1 Candidatus Firestoneibacteriota bacterium
CGACGTGGTCGTTGCACTCCATACCCTAACTCAAGTTTATTAAAATCCATTGTGCATCGACGCACCTTGGCGCAACGACGTGGTCGTTGCACTCCATACCCTAACTCAAGTTTATTAAATCCGTTGTGCGTCGCCGCACCTTGGCGCAACGACGTGGTCGTTGCACTCCATACCCTAACTCAAGTTTATTAAATCCGTTGTGCGTCGCCGCGCTTTACGTTACAAACGTTATTCTGCTATGCCGGACGGAGTCCGGCATTAATAATATCCTACCTTACAGAACAAGACGCACGGAGTGCGGCTTACAAACGTTACGAACTTTTTGCTTTACGTTACGAACGTTACGAACGTTATAAACTTTTTGATTTAATTACTTTCTCATATACCCTTTCAATCGCAGGCACCATGTTATTCACATCCCACCCCGCAGCCATATTACTACCCATAAGTCCCATTTTAACCGCTTCGGAAGGATTTTTAAAGAGATATATCACTTTCTCCGCCAGTCCCTTTACGTCTTTTGGCTCGCAAACAAAACCGTTCACGCCGTCAATAAGAGCCTCTTTCGCTCCGTCAACAAGCGTGGCGACAATCGGTTTCTTCGCGGCCATCGCCTGCGGGAAAACCCGCGGGAGCCCTTCCCAAAGCGATGTCAAAACCAGGACATCAAAAATCGACAACAGGGGCGCGACATCCTTCCTCCAGCCGGCGAGAATAACCCGTCCGGAAAGCCCGTTGCTCTTTATCTCAGCTTCCACCCTGCCTCTAAGCTCGCCGTCCCCGACCATAATAAACTTCGCGTCCGGGACAGCTTTGACCACCTCCGCGGCTACTTTTACGAAAGCGACAGGGTCTTTCTGCTCTTTGAAACAGGCAATCATTCCGGCGACTTTTTCTTCAGGTTTAATCCCGAGCCCGCCGCGAATCCCGGCGGTATCGTATTTGGCTGAGAATTCGTCCAGGTCAATACTGCTGTGAATTACCGAATACAGTTCTTTCGTTCCAACGCCGTATTTCAACCCTTTCTCAACATCAGCCGTGGTAACGGCTATAAGGGCGTCCGTAAACTTCGCCGCGGCGCGTTCAAGCGCGATGAACACACTCTTTTTCAACCTGCCCTGAAAATCATTAAAGGAGAAACCGTGAATGGTATGAACTATGACAGGAACGCGGGCCGCGCGGGCGGCGTACCTGCCGAGGATACCCGCCTTGGAACTGTGCGTGTGTACTATATCTATCCGCTCGGCGTTCATCAGGGCCTTGAGTTTCTTGAAACACCGGAAATCCCAGAGCGGAGAGATCGGGTGTTTTAGTTCAGGCAGAAGGATTATCTTCGCGTCCTTTATTCTTTTTGCGTCCTCTACAAGCAGGCCTTCAGTCCCGGCAACCAGAAAAACATTATATTTTGAACGGTCATGGCGCTCAACGGAATAGAGCGTATTTTGCTGGGCGCCGCCGAGTTCAAGTTTTGTGATTATGTGCAGGAGGTTTTTCTTAGGCGTCAAGGACATCCTCCGCGGCGTTTTTCCCGTCAAGCAGGGCGTCTTCCATCGCCGAATAGGCCCACCCGCCGTAACGCCCCGTTGAAACTATCCCCTGCGAGCAAAGATAGTCAAAGATAAGCCCGGTGTGCTTCTTGTATTCAAGGTCATAAACCACATAAGCGAAAGGTATTTTCATGGGAAGTTCCGCGAGAATAATGTCGCCCGGTTTTAGCACGCCTGCCTTTAAAAGCCCGGCCTTTATACTTGCTGTTAGAGCTTCCGTGTCAATATCGGCGCCGCCCGGATACGCGGTTTCCGCGTAAAGCGAGGTTGTTCCTTCCGGCGCCAGGTGTTTCGCGACATTTGAGTAAAAACCAACTCTGTAAAAGGGCAGTGATTTGTCCGGAAAATAAATCCAGTGCTTGTCGGATATACCCGCCCTCTTGATGCCCAGGTTTAAGGCAAAGACCGAACTATATCTTAAAGAAGCAGCCGCCTTTTTCACGGCAGAAGGCGCGGCGGGAATCATCTCAATAAGTTCGGGAAGCGGCAAAGTGGAAATCAGACGGCCGTATTCAAAGACTATATTATCCTCAACCGTCACCGAACGCGTGGAAACATTTACCGAGCTGATACGGTTTCCATAGCGTATCTCTCCCGCTAAGCCAGCCAGGGCTTTCGCGGCTTCCCCCGCACCCCCTTCCGAAGGATAATAGAAGGAGGCGTTATAACCGTCTTTCTTTTTCTCTTTTTCCGCGGAAGGCGTATAGGAAGTAGTGCCGAGGTGGAGCATAGAGCCTAGGTCGTACTGCCAGAGTTTCTCATTGTAGGGGAGCATAAAATGTTCCGCGATGCCTTTGCCGTACTCTCCGAGTATCCACTCCTTGAAACTGCCGTAGTTCTCGCGGGGCTTGCGTTCTTTCAAACCCTGCTCGCACGCCGAAACAATGGATTTGTCTTTAAGCTGCGCGAAGTTATTCTGGAAAGGATACTCTATCTGTTCTTCCCCCGCGCGGACAGCAGCCTTCCGTTTTATTTCGTTTACTTTGCCGCCGAGCAGGCCGAAGGCAAGATCTTTCGCGTAGGAATTCTTGAAATGAAAATAATGGCCGGTGAAATCAAATATAAAGCCGTTCTTAGCCAGACTGGCGCAAAGCCCGCCCGGATAATTATTCCGCTCGAAGGTCACCGGCTCTATGCCGGCTTTTTTCAAATGGAACGCCGCGGACAGGCCCGTAAGGCCGGCGCCGGCGATGATGGCTCTTTTTCCCATTGTCAGAATTTATTCCAGCGGACGACATCTTCCAGTTTCAGTTTCGGAACGTGAAGGACTCCCTCTTCGTCAAGCCAGTATTTTACCGAGCCCTTGTATTCTTCAACAACCGGGGCTTCCGCCTTGTAGCCGAGAGAGACCACAGAATCTATTTCAAAATCCATCGGAATCCTGAAGAATTCTCGTATCTTGGCGCGGTCAATGGCTCCCATCCAGCAGCAGCCTATATTTTCTTCCCAGGCAGCAAGCATGATATTCTGCACCGCCGCTCCCACGTCATAGGCGACTGTAGTCGATTTCACCGGCTTGTCATCCAGCACAATGATATAGGCTGCAGGCATTTCGCCTGATTTCGGGGCGCCTTTGGGAGCGATGTAGCCGGCCCAGCGCACATGTTTGAAAAGTTCCACGCCCAGGGCGGCGTCGTCAATTACCATGTAATCAAGCGGCTGGCGGTTGCCCCCGCTCGGAGCCAGCCTCGCGGCGTTGACAAGTTTTGAGAGAATTTCTTTTGAAACGGGTTTTTGAGAGAACTTTCTGATTGTCCTTCTCGCAAGTATAGAATTATAAACGGGATAGTCTGGCATTTAGCGCCTCCAGCTACTTTCCTTTGGGCTTGGCAGCGGTCGGATCGGCAGCAGGCTGCGCTGTCTTTTTCAGCACCGCCGTAACATCGACACGGATTGTCACTTCCCCCTCATCAGTCTGGGTCGAGGAGGTGTTCTCGGTGTAGTCAACATCCATGTCGGAATCCTTAAACTTTATGAGTTTTTTTACCGCGGCAACTTTTTCTTTTGCTTCTTTATAGGCCTCACCCCTTGCCTGCTCAATCAGTTTCTTCAGGGTGTCTTCGTTGAAATGCCAATTTATAAACTCGCTCTTGTCAGCCGTGGATTCATCAAGCACCTTGACTTTTGAGACGCCCTTAGTCTGCTGTGTCTTGGACATGCCCTGCCCCGCGGAGGTCGCGCTAAACACCTCGGAAGGCAGCGCCGCCGGAGGATCTGCGATTACGGTAGCGCCGAATTGTTTCGCGCGGTCTATTATCTCATAGATCTCTTCCATCTTAAGCTTTCCGAGATCGTTAATGGTAAGGGTTTTTGTTATAGTGTATTTGCTCCTGCTGTGGCCGGCTACAGGTTTTCCCCCCGGGGAAGAAAAGTCTTTTTCAGTGTAGTTAATAACCTCCGGAACACCTTTAAAAGACTTGAACTGTTTTTTATCGAGATGGAGATAACGGAAATAGCCGGTCAGTTTCCAGATGATATTATCTATTATTTTCTCTATGTCTTTCTCCGCAAACTGCATCGAATCTTTCATGCCGGATTTGACGGTAAGCTGAACAAAAATATTGTCAGGTTTGCCCGTCGCCATTCCCGTGCCGCTGAAGGTGAATCCTGAAACTTTGCCTCCGGTGATTTTCAGATCTTTGGCCACCCCGGTACCTATCACATCCAGCGTGTTTAGTATGCTCGACTCCACGTTTACCCCTATCTCGGAGGGCGCAAGCGAGCTGCCTGAGAGTTGCGGGACTCCTTCGGCCTTGGCTTTCGAGTTTCCGGGCTTAATATTTTTATCCGCCGGCGGCTGAGGAGCCGAGGCCGCAGAGGGAAGGTCCACTCCCGAAGAAAGATTGGCAGGCATACTCATAAGGTCTACTTCAATGCGTTTTTGAATAGGGACCACTGCCGCCCGCATTGTTAACACAACAACCGTCGCAAGCAGAGCGTGCTCGACAAGGGAAACAATGAATGCTATACGCTCGGGATTCCTGAGCTTTTTTCTTCTTAGTTTGGCCAAACTATTTTTTCTCCGGCTTTAACTGGGTAGTGGAAACGAACAATTTATCCGCTCCCGCCCTTCTTGCCGCGTCCATTACCGAGACCACCGTGCCATGCTCGGCCTTTTTATCGGCGTTTACGACCACTATCTTTGTTTTGCTCTGGACAAGCAGGAGAGCAAGAGGTTCCATGAGATTCCGGGGATCCATTTCAATGTTGGCCAGAAACACTTTGCCTTGTTCGGTAACGCTGACTATGATTTCTTTCCCGGACTGGACATCGGACATAACCGCGCCCGGCCTGTTTACTTTAATGCCTTCGGTTATTTCGCCTATCTTCTGCATAGCCGTTATCATGAAAATAATAAGAAGCACCAGCGCCACATCGGTAAGGGGCGTTATGTTTATCTCAAAGAATTGCTTCCGCTTATTCCTGGTGGTATTAATCATCGTGTTCCTCCAGCTTCACTTCCAGCACTTCCTTCCCGGCCACAAGTTCCATAAGATCAGAAGCCGCGACCTTCATTTCAGTCCCAAACTTGTTTACGCGGTTGATGAGCAGGTTGTAGCCGATAACAGCAGGAATGGCGACAAAGAGGCCGACGACTGTCGCGATAAGCGCGGTTCCGATGCCGGCACTGACCGTCTGGAGCCCGCCGCCGCCGTCTTTCATTTGCGAAAATGATTCGTACACGCCGATAACGGTCCCGAGCAATCCGATGAAAGGGGCTGAACTTCCTATACTTCCGAGGAACGAGAGGTTCTTCTCAAGTTTGTCAGTCTCAAGCAGAGCCGCCCTTTCCATTGCCTCTTCCATCTCTTTCTCCGTATGGTTTATCCTTTTCAGGCCTTCCTTGAGGACCACGGCGACAGGACCCTGAGTTTCGGAGCAAAAAACGATAGCCTGGCTGATCCCGTCAGGGTTGAGCTTGCCGCCTTTCCTTACCATGTTTTTAATCTTGGACATCAAGAACCGGATATTTATCCGGGAGAACCTGAATATCAAGGCCCTCTCAACAATGAAATATACCGACATCACAGAGAAGAAAATGAGCACGATGATGGTTATCATCGCCCAGGTGTTCTTGACTATCGACTGAATTACTTCCATTAATGCCTCCTTTTTCCCGCGCTACGCGGGGCTTTCGGATATATTACTCTTCTTTTTTGCCCAAACCGGGGATTATATCTCCGGCCTTTATCTTGTGCGCCTTGAACCAGCCCTGACTGGTTTCCAGGGCGTAAATAACTTTTGTTTTTGAAGTTATCGGGGTGAGGTCATTCGGCTGCATATCCGCTATTTCTTTAATAACGCCGTTGGCATCAATAAATGCTATCGAAAGCGGCAGCGTTGTGTCTTTCATCCAGAAACTCACTTTCTCCGGGGCAAGAAAAATAAAGAGCATGCCCTCGTCTTCCTTAAGGCTGCCCCTGTACATAAGTCCGGCCGCTCTTTTCAGGGGGGAATCGGCAATTTCAACCTTCAGTACCGCACCTTTAATGGAAAGCGATATTTTTGCCCATTCTTCCGCGCGGGCTATTGCCCTGGAGAATGGAGGGCAGAGAAACACAGAAAAAGAAAAAAATACGAGAAGCAGCATTTTGTAGTAAGACCCGAGAAGTCGTTTCATAGTTCAAATATTATACCCCTTCAATATTCCATAAACAACACCAGAAAACCGGAAAAACCAGATTTTTCTTGTCCTGCCGGCCTTTCAGTAATATAATGAACCCTGCGAGGTAGTATGAAAAAGCACTCATATCCAGGAGTTTGGGGCGAAGGCGCGCTTTTTGCGGCATCAGGTTTTGACGGCAAAACCGACTATTCCTTTGAAATTATTTCAAGCTTGCTTCCTGATAGGATTGGGCTATCTATATATTCTGGCAGTTTGAAGGGCATTTACCCTTCCGCTGAATTCTGGATAGAGGCCCCAAAATGCGGGCTTCCCGCCTGCGACAGGAAGCGCTCCTCGGTTGCAGGGGATTTCCTGGAACTCAAATTCAAGGCAGAAACCATTGCTTTTACGGCACTCGAAAGCGGCGCTTTCGCGGGAAATTGCAGCGCTCCCGGCGCCAGGTTCATCCTGAAAAGTTTAGGTCCGGCGCGGGCGGAAACCTCAGGCAAAATAATATTCATAAAGACCAAAGAAGGCTTTTTGGCAGCTTCCGGAGAGGGCGCTGAAACTTATAAGTTTTACCTCCCCTCTTGCGCCTTCAAGAACAATTTTGCCGTGGTTTACGGCAGGAGTAAAAGAGATTGCAGGGAAAAGCTGGCCAGGATACTTAAGACGGATATTTCCTCTTCGGTGCTCGAAAAGAAGCTGGTTCTGCAAAATCTTATGCCCGAAGCCGCGAGCCGGATAAAAAACCGCGGGCTGCTTGACGCCGCGGCAAAAGCAGTTTCTGTTCTCAAAGTAAATGTTCAATCGGCCAGAGCCCTCATCCCTTCAAGATGGACAACGCCGGACAGAAAACCGCACAGGGATATGTGGCTTTGGGACAGCGCTTTTCATTCTATCGGATGGAGTTTTCTGGACAGGGATATGGCGCGCGACGCGCTTACTGCCGTCTTTCTCACGCAGAGACGGAACGGCTTCATTCCTATTCGCGCCGAGCATAAAGGGAAGCAAACCCAACCGCCCATCCTGGCCTGGGCCGCGCTTGAGCTTTTCAAGAGGTCAAATGACAAGGGACTCCTTGAAGAACTTTACGGCAAGCTCGCGAAGTTTCTGGTGTATTTCGAAAAAAACAGAAGAGACAGAGCCACCGGCCTCTTTTTCTGGGTAAAAGAATTCAACACGCTCTGCAGGGCTGGCGAATCAGGGCTAGATAATTCCCCTCTTTATGACGGTGACGAGAAACAGCTATCCTGCGACCTTTCCTCTTATATGGCGAGGTCGTACGAAGATATGGCAAGCATTGCCTCCTGCCTGGGGAAGCTCAGAGAAACTTTATACTGGAGAAATAAATACGGAAAACTAAAACTCGCTATTAACCGTTTTCTTTGGGACAATGAATCCGGCTTTTATTATGACAGAGAGGCCGGCGGGCAGCTTATTCTCGAGAAATGCGCGACAGGTTTTTATCCGGCGTTCGCGGGCGCTGTTTCAAAAGAGCGGCTGATAACGCTTCTGAAACATCTTAATAACAGCAGCGAGTTCAAGACCGCCTTTCCGGTCCCGACTGTTTCTAAAGACAGCAGCCGTTACGGAAAAGATATGTGGAGAGGGCCGGCCTGGATAAATTCAAACTGGTTGATTATTGAGGGGCTGCTCAGGTACGGCAAGCGCCGCCTCGCGCGCGCCCTGGCGGCGAAGACAGTCGGCGAAATTGCCCGCTGGTACGCGGCAACAGGCGTGCTTTGCGAATACTATGACGCGGAAGGAACGGACGACCCCAGATATTTGCCGCGAAAAAATTACGGCGGAAGCGGTTACCTGGGAGTGATCCGGGATTACGGCTGGACCGCGGCTGGCTATATAAGATTACTGCAGCTCCTTTACGGAAAAAGGAGCTAATTCATTTGACTTGCGGCCCTCTTGAGACTAAAATTGTAAAATGAAGAAAAGCGCCGGCGCCTTAATAGCCCTTGCGGCATTAGCTTTCTACCTGTTTACTTCCTGCCCGACCATCTTTGTCGGAGACAGCGGCGAAGTTGTTTCTGCCGCGTTTTCACTGGGCGTTCCGCACCCGCCGGGCTATCCTTTATTCACTATACTTGGCAAGTTGTTCACATATATACCCGCCGGAACGGTGGCTTTCAGAGTCAATATCCTCGCGGCAGTACTTGGAGCCGTTGCCGCGTTTCTGCTCTTTATCCTGCTTAAGAAAATTACCGCCGGGCTTTTAGGAGAGAAAGGTTCGGCTATTCCCGCGCTTGCAACGCTGCTTTTCGCCTTTTCCCTAACTTTCTGGCAGCAGTGCACGCAGGCGAAGGGAGGCATCTATCCTCTCAACATTGCCCTTCTGCTCGCTGTCATAATCGCAATAATTGACGACCTGCCATTTTGGCTTGTCGGTCTTCTTGCCGGAATGGCGCTTGCCAACCATAACACGGCTATCCCCCTGCTTCTGCTCATAGCCCTCTTCGCTTTGCTTAGAAAACGCGAGAGAGGAACTTTTTCAAAACTGCTCAAAGCCGGATTTATTGCGTTTCTGACGGCCGCGGCCTTCTATCTCTTTATGATGTTCAGGGCGGGAACGCATCCGGCGATGAACTGGGGAGACCCGGAAACCTTAACAGGGCTTTTCCGCCACCTCGCGAGGACCCAGTACGGAACGATTCCAGGCCACGAGCGCACTTTTACTCTGTTCTTCGGACAGTCGTTGGTTTATCTGAAGGCGCTCGCCTCCCAATTTTTAATAATCCCAGCGCTTCTTGCAATTCCCGGAGCGGTGCTGCTCTTTAAGAGGGCAAAATACTTCACGCTGCTCATAGTTTTAATGTTTCTCCTAACCAGCGCAGGGTTCATTATTTTCACCAACTTTTCCTTGAACGCCAACAACATTTACATGGTGAATGTATTTTACCTTCCCTCCTATCTCGCTCTGACGATCTTTTTCGCTTTTTACGCCGCGGGGCTGAAAATAAGAAAGCCGGTAATTGCGGGAATGGCGCTGCTTTTGGCCGGAACAATCTTCCTCAATTTCAAATATTGCGACCGCAGTAACGACTGGACCTGCTACGACAACGGCATCAACCTCCTGAAATCCGCCGACCCGGGCAGGGTGCTGGTGGTCGTCGGCGACCATATGGCCTTTACCACCGCATACCTGACAATGGTTGAAAAGAAAGGCGCGGGCTACAGGATTTATGACGACTACGGGCTCATTTTCGGCAATGACGACCCGGGACTTCAAAAGATTCCGCCGACGGAATACACCGAAAGGCTTAATTACGTAAAATCCGTAACGCTTGCGGGGATTCCTTCTTATTTCACCATGGGAAGCGGAATACACAAGTACATAGCGGAAATCAAGGGACTCGGAATAAAGGTGGTTCCCTGCGGCATCCTATATATGGTTTGCAGGGAAAACGAGAAACCCAAGCTAAAAGATATTACCGCGTTTAAACTTAGAAACAGCGAGGATCCTAAAGCGCAAAGCGACTTCTTCGTCAGATCCATCACCGCGGCGCACTACTTCTTTACCGCTCAGTATCTGGAACTCTCGGGAAAAAAGTCCGAGGCATCCGCCTATTTTGATAAAGCCGGAAAAGCCGGGAAGGATGATCAGACTATGCTGGACGCGCTCGGGGTTATCCAGCAGAACTCTGGAGATGTCAAAGCTGCCATTGAGAATACCAAACGCGCCGTGGAACTCGACCCCAATGATCCTGATCTCTGGAACAATTACGGAGCCGCGCTTTCAAGAATAGGGGATCACGCCGGCGCCGCGGACGCCTACAGGAAGGCCATCAAGATAAATCCGGCCCAGGTGACTTTTTACAATAATCTCGCGGCGGCCCTAACGAACATGGACTTGCCCGGGCAGGCATTAGAATTTTATAACAAAGCGTTTTCAATGAACGAGAGAGCCGTCAACTACTACGGATTGGGCATGACATATGCCCGCCTGAAAGACATGGTAAACGCGGAGAAATATTTAAAGCGGGGGCTTGAGCTCGGGACCTCTCCGGAACTATATTTCGGGCTTGGAAACATCTGCCTTTCGCAGGGGAAACTGCAGGACGCGGTTTACGCTTATCGGGCAGGGCTGAAGCTGAACCCGGCGCACACGGGAATGCTCAACAACCTCGGAGTTTCGTACCTCAACCTCAAGGATCTTGCCTCCGGAACCGCGGCATTTGAAACGCTTGTGCGTGTTCAGCCGAATAATCCGGACGCGCATAACAACCTCGGGCTCTGCTATTACAATGCGGGAATGAAAGAAAAGGCCGTTGCCGAATGGAAGGAAGTGCTGAGAATAGACCCGAACAACAAGAATGTGAGGGAAGTGCTCGAGAAGCTTAAGTGATTAAGAACAAAATGCAGTTTGATTACACCGATAAAAGACAACTATGACACCGATAAACCCCGGAACCACTGCCGCAGCGCCGCTAAGACCCGGAATTTCGCTATACGAGGTTCAGACCGGCTTTGATGGCTTCTAAAAATATCCTGCCGTATTTTTCAAGCTTCTCTTCTCCGACTCCGGAGATTTCGCCGATCTCATCCATCATCAACGGCCTCTTTGTCGACATTTCCATAAGCGTCGCGTCGTTAAAGATAACATCCGGAGCCACTCCAGCGGAAGCGGCAAGGGCGTCCCTCTTCACGCGCAGGAGATTGAATAATTTCTCCGGCCCGACATGTATCGCTCTTTGCGCGGGAGCGGCTGAACGCGGAGCCGCTGGACGCGAGCCGGAAAATATAATTTTCCTCGCGGACCTGCTTATGCCCGCCGACGTCAATCCTTCTGCGGTTACAGAAAGCGTCCTGTAGGCGCCTTCCCTTGCAAGTTTCCCCGCTTTAATCAGCCCTTCAATCTTTCCCCGTATCCTCTGCTTGCTGGAATTCCCGAGCGAGCCAAAAACCGCCAGGCTGTCGTGCCCCCATTTGCGGACACCTTCGGTAAGTTCCCCGGACAGCAGGCTGGATATGTGATCAGCGCCGAACTTCTCTTCCAGCTCGAGCACGCATTCAATAATAGTCCCCGCGGTATTTCCCGTGTCATGAAGCGGAACCGCCTCGCCGAGGCAAAAATCACAAGCGCCGCAATTTCCGTCCGGATAGTCCTGTCCAAAGTATTTTGAAAGGCTTGCATGCCTGCAGGCCGGCGTTTCACAAAAATCCCGGAGTTTATCAAGCTTTTCACGGCTCATTTCACCGTCATTGCCCTGGGCCATTATCCATTCCCACAAGGAAGCGTCTTCTCCGGAATAGAGCATGATGCATTCGGAAGGCAGTCCGTCCCTTCCCGCGCGTCCCGTCTCCTGCTGGTAATGTTCCACGGACTTCGGCATTGCCGCGTGGATTACAAAACGGATATTTGACCTGTCAATGCCCATGCCAAATGCTATGGTCGCCACGACAATATTTACTTTCCCTTTGGAGAAAGCGTTCTGATTCTCTTTTCGTACCTTATCAGGCAGGCCCGCGTGATAGGGCAGGTTCTTCAAGCCTTGAAACTCAAGGCGCGAGGAAATCGCCGCAACATCAGCCCGACGCAGACAATAGATTATCCCGGCTTCCTGCGGGTGACGCTCAATGATATTGACTATCTGCCTCATGCCGTCGGCCTTTCTGCCGGCAATCCTGTATGTCAGGTTAGTCCGGTCTACTTTGCCTGAATAGACATGCGGAGAATCGAGCTTTAACTGACTGAGCACATCCTCTTTGACTTCCGGCGTTGCGGTAGCCGTAAAAGCGTGCACCGCGACGCCCGGGAATTCTTCCTTCAAAACGCCGAGAGCCCTGTATTCCTTTCTAAAATCGTGCCCCCAGTGGCTGATGCAGTGCGCTTCGTCAATCACGAAATAAGAGACCTTCACGCGGCGGAGCAGCGCGCGGAGGCTGTCGGTTAGAAGCCGCTCGGGAGAAATATAGAGGAGCTTTGCCCTGCCTACTTCCACATTCAACTCGGCAAGCTGCTGTTCCTTTCCCGTCATTGAGGAGTTAAGGCATTCGGCGTGGATGCCGCATTCCTTCAAGCTGTCCACCTGGTCTTTCATCAAAGATATCAGCGGGGATATGACAACGGCAACTCCTTCTTTGATCATCGCGGGGAGTTGGAAACAGAGAGATTTGCCGCCGCCTGTAGGCAGAATTGTGAGCGTGTCATGCTCGTCAAGAATGGAGTTTATCGCTTCAAGCTGGAACTCGCGGAACGAGGAATATCCCCAGTATTTTTTAAGCGTATTAAGGAGAACTTCTATTTCAACCATAGTGAATAATTACCTGTTCCTCGCCTGGGAAAGCATAGAATGTCCCCGTGGGATTTTTAATGCAGGTTCTGTTAAAGGACGAAAGGAAGAACTTCAAGCGCCGCGATAAGGATAACTACGGCAGCCAGAATTACCTCTCCTAAAAGTACCAGCTCATGGACCGGCTCGAGCCAGGCGTCAGGAAGCAGCGCCGCGACCGGAACCATCGCTATCGCCAGCAACGCGAAGGCAAGGAGTGAAACAACTTTCAGATTAATAACGATGAGCGCCACGGCGGAAACGAGGACTTTTCCGAAGGCAAGCACGACCGCCCAATGAAAGCCCGTCCACTGAAAGCCCGTTATCTGCTGAATAGCGTAAGCTATTGTCTGGCCGGAATCTATCTGCGGGGCTAAGAAAGCAAAAAATATAGCGAGCTGGCTGACCGAAAAGACGATTACCCAAAATGCCAGACCTATTTTAAGCGCGTCCGGTGAGCCGAGGTTATCGGTTACTTTGTCAATCCATACGGTTATTGTTTTTGCCATAATTCCTCCTGCCTAAACTAAACTCTTTGCGGCTGTTGCCGACACTGCCAGAATCAAATAGGGCCCGAGTTCAAAGAGCGCAAGTCCAAAAACAGCGCCCAGCAACAGCACGGCAACAAATACAAAAGCAAGCCGCTTTTCAGTTATCACTCTGTCGCCAAAAGAACCTGTGATTATTGTTCCCATGAGAGCAAAGAGCACACCTGCCGCAAGCGTCAGCAACTTAAATCTCAGCGTTGCAAGCGCGAGCGTGTTAACCAGGATAAGCCAGATATCAACCGGCCCCCTTCCCGCGGGATCAAGCAATTCTTTTACGCTTACTCTCAGAGAAACAGGGATTTTGCCTAAACCTGGAATGACAGCCAGCAGCATCAAAATCTGGGTAACCGCCAGAAGAATAACAGCGGCCATGATAATAACGCGGAGATTTCGCGGAGCCGTGAATTTTCGCCAGGCGTTCAGTATTATAAGAGAGAGAATTCCCATGTGCGGTATTATATCACAGGCGTCTCAGAAACGCAAAAGAAAGCGAAATCTGCCGCTTCATATTTCGTTTTCTTTGCTTCCTGCTTCATTGATTATTGTTTAGAATTTAGTGTTTAGTGCTTGCCTTTTCTGTTTGCCGCTCTTGCCTACCCTCCAACCCTCTAACCTTCCAACCTTCCAACCCTCTAACCTTCCAACCCTCTAACCTTCCAACCCTCTAACCTTCCAACC
>CAIWRR010000124.1 GCA_903915125.1 Candidatus Firestoneibacteriota bacterium
GCCACCGACGACGGGTCAGCCGGCAGGAAAGGCTTTGTCACGGAAATACTAAAAGAACTCCTGGATTCCGACAAAACAGTGGACCTCGTGCTGGCGGTCGGCCCCGTTATAATGATGAAAGTCGTATCAAACCTTACAAAACCCTACGGAGTAAAAACCCTCGTCAGCCTGAACCCGATAATGCTTGACGCCACCGGCATGTGCGGCGCCTGCAGGGTGACGGTCGGGGGAAAAGTTAAATTCGGCTGCGTTGACGGGCCTTCTTTTGACGGTCACCAGGTGGATTTCGACGAGCTTATGAAGCGGCTCGGGCAGTTTAAGGAGCTTGAAGGCCTCTCAAAACAAAAATATATTGATTCGCTTAAATGCGAAAAGTGCAGATGAAGCCATGCCTATAATCCCGAAAAAGACAGAGATGAAAAAACAGGAGCCGCTGGTTCGGGCGAAGAACTTCAAGGAAGTGGCGCTCGGCTATACCGAGGAAGAGGCCTTAAAAGAAGCTTCCAGGTGCCTGCAGTGCAAGAAGCCTTTCTGCGTGGATGGCTGTCCGGTCAACATTAACATACCTGCTTTCATTAAACTCATCTCGGAGAAAAAATACGATGCGGCTGTCCAAAAAATAAAAGAGACCAACGGCCTGCCTGCTGTGTGCGGCAGGGTCTGCCCGCAGGAAGAACAGTGCGAGCTAAAATGCATCGTTGGCAAGAAGAACGAACCGGTCGGCATCGGGCGCCTGGAAAGGTTCGTGGCTGACAGGGAAAGAGAAAGCGGGAGCATAGAAAAAAACGCGAAGGAATTGCCCAAAATAAAAATTGCTAAAGTCGCTGTGGTAGGTTCCGGGCCGGCGGGCCTTGCCTGCGCGGGCGACCTGGCTCTGCTGGGTTATGAGGTGACTATATATGAATCCCTGCACGCAACAGGCGGAGTGCTGAGATACGGTATTCCTGAGTTCCGTCTTCCAAAGGAAATACTGGATATAGAAGTCAATTACCTGAAAAAACTTGGCGTGAAAATTGAACTCAATGTCCTGATAGGGAAAACCATTACAATTCCCGGCCTCTTTAAACTCGGTTTCAAGGCCGTATTTGTCGGCACCGGAGCCGGGCTTCCCTCGTTTCTTGGCGTTCCCGGCGAGAACCTCACAGGCGTATATTCCGCGAATGAATATCTTTCCAGGATAAACCTTATGCAGGCTTATAAATTCCCGGAAATGGACACCCCGGTAAATACAGGAAAAATAGTAGCCGTGGTCGGAGCCGGAAATGTGGCTATGGACGCGGCAAGGGTGTCTTTGCGTCTTGGCGCGGAGAAGGTCTATATTGTTTACCGCCGCGGAGAGGAAGAGATGCCGGCCAGAAAGGAAGAGATTGAGAATGCCGGGGAAGAAGGCGTGATTTTTCACCTGCTGACGGCCCCGCTTGAAATTATCGGAGACCCCGCAACCGGAAAAGTAAAAGCGCTCAAGCTTGTTAAGAATAAGCTTGGAGAACCTGACGCCTCAGGGCGCAAGCGTCCCGAGCCGATTCCCGGAAGCGAATACACGCTTGAAGTGGATACAGTTGTTTCGGCCATCGGCCAGTCTCCGAACCCGCTGGTTCCGCAAAGCATGCCGGAACTTAAAACTGCTAAGCACGGAAACATAGTGACCGACGAGAACACCGGCGAGACCAGCATACCGGGAGTATTTGCCGGAGGCGATATTGCCACCGGGGCGGCAACCGTTATTGCCGCGATGGGTGCGGGAAAGAAGGCGGCGGTTTCGATAGATAAATACATAAAGAAAAGTTTATAACGTTCGTAACGTTTATAACGTAAGGCTGGAAAAGTTTGTAAGGTTAATAAGGCCGGACTTCGTCCGGCATAGCAGAATAGCGTTATTAACTTCTTTTTTTAAAGGAGATTTATGATTTGGAAAAAGGATTGGGAAAAGGTCAAAGAGAACCACCAGAAATTCTGGGATCGTGACGGGACCGTTATCATAACAACATTCTCCCCGATAGACATGCTTAAAGTCCCGAGAGAAAAAGTCGAAAATCCGGCGGAGCCGGAGGACGTAATGAAGTTCTGGACTGATGAAGATTACAACTGCGCGAAAGTGCGCTGGCAGATGGCTAACGAGGCTTTTCCGGGCGATACCGTGCCGCTCGCCGAATGGGGCGCCGGGCCCGGAGTCCTAGCGCTCTTTCTCGGTTCAAGCGCGGGGATGTCAAAAAACACCGTTTGGTATCATCCGGTAATCACCGACCCGGATAATTACCCAAAAATAAAGTTCGATCCGGAAAATAAGTGGTGGAAGATCCACGAGTCGATGTTTAAGCGGCTTGTAAAGGAAGCGCAGGGTCATTATTACATAGGATATCCGGACATAATAGAAAATATCGACACGCTGGCGTCGCTTCGGGACGCGCAGACGCTGCTTATGGATATGTTTGACCGGCCTGACTGGGTAAAGGAGCGGCTGCTTCAAATAAATGACGCTTTCTTTGAAGCCTACGACAGAATTTACGACATAATAAAGTTCCCGGACGGCAGCTCTGTCTTCAGTTATTTTAAACTCTGGAGCAAAGGCAAAGTCGCGAAAGTGCAGTGCGACGCTTCGGCGATGTTCTCGCCTGATATGCTCGCTGAATTTGTCCTTCCGGCAATGACCGCCCAGTGCGAGTGGCTGGATAACTCTGTGTACCATCTTGACGGGGTCCAGTGCATCCCGCACCTTGATAACCTGCTTTCCATAAAACCTTTGGACGCCATTGAATGGACCCCCGGGGCGACGAATCCGAACGGGTCAAATCCGGTCTGGTTCGACATGTTTAAAAAAATTCGTAAAGCAGGGAAAGGCTTGCAGATAATAGACGGCAAATTCAAAGAAGTCGAGCCCCTGTTTGACGCGATAGGGTCTAAGGGCCTTTATCTTTGGGTAAGAGACTTGAAGGATGAAGGGGAGTTGGAACAGGTTTATAGGCTGGTTGAGAAATATAAATAAAACAAAAAGTTTATAACGTTTATAACGTTTGTAACGTTCGTAACGTTTATAACGTAAGGCTATAAAAGTTTGTAAGGTTCATAAGGTTTGTAAAGTTCATAAGGTTTATAACGTTCGTAACGTTCTTAACGTTTATAACGTAAGGCAAGAAAAGTTTATGATGCAAATGCCGAAGAAAACCCCGAGCGTAAGCTCGGGGAGTTTCATAGCGTAAAGCTGGGGAAGGAGAAAAAATGGATAAGAATCTGAAGATTGTGGCGGCGGCGTTGAAAGATACAATCAGAAAGTATTCCAAGAAAAATCCCGAAAAGTTTAACCCGCTGCCTTTCGCGAGACTCATAGAGATAACACAGGAAATGAGGCTTGATGGAACGGACCTTCAGGTAATGATGAAGTTCTGTTTTGAGGCTGGCCTTCCGATTACCTTTGCCGAACTGGGTGTTTTGAATACGGAGGAAACGCTGCGCTATGCCGCGAAGAGAACCGTTGCCCGTGGATACAGGAGAGCCGGCTTCAAGTGCGACGAATTTGAAATGTACCTGCAGTTTAGGAAGATAAATTCCTGGGGAGAGAAAATCACGGGGATAAGAGGGCCAAAGCAGATAGCAGAGGAATTTGTCTCGCAGTATCCGGCTATAAAAGAGACGCTGAAAAAGACAAGAAAAACGAAAATAGTTTTTCTGGGCGATTCCCTTATGACGACTCTTCACTGGGGGGCTAACGCGGGCTATCCCGATATACTGAAAGAACTTTACAGTAAATATAATAAGCGCGTGGAAATTATTAATTCCGGAATAGGAGGGCACACGAGCTGGCAGGGGCTCGCCCGCTTGAAGAAGGATGTGCTCGAGCATAAACCGGAATACTGCGTGATACTGTTCGGCGGAAATGACCTGTTCTGGACCAAGGACGGAAAAGAGATGAAATGGATGAAGAAGTTCCGCAGGACAATGGATCAAATGATAAAAACACTAAAAAAGAACGGCGTGAAACCCGTACTGCTCTCCGGAACGGTTATCAGGGCTTTCCGGCAGGAAGTTTATGAGAGAGAGGTGGTTGCCGTTCAAACTAAACTTGCTTGCCGCTTCAACCTCGGCCTTATAGACACGTACTCGGCGATGAATTCCGGAGCGCCCGATTCCCGTCTCGCGCCTGATAAAATACATCTCAATAATAACGGGCAGGAGGAAATGGCGCGTCTTGTTCTGGGGTGGATAGCAAAAACCCTTGAAAAGTAAGGGTCTTCGGCCATGGCGGCCGGTGCGCTCAAGAGGCGTGACGGACAAAAAAACACGCTTAATTGTTTTCTTTTTATTGAAAGCGCGATAAAAATTTGATAAACTCATTCAGGTCTAAATTCCAAAAGTAGTACCAAGGAGGAGTAAATGAAGAAGCTGATTGCGGTTGTAGTGATGTTTGTGGCAGCGGCGGTTCTGTTTGCCGGCTGTGAATCCGCACCTGAGAAAGCGGCACCGGTAGCGGCACCTGCGGCAGTTGTAACCCCTGAAGCAGCGGCAGCACCTGCAAAAGCGGAACCTGCGAAAGCGGCACCTGCGAAAGCGGCACCTGCAAAAGCGGCACCTGCGAAAGCGGCACCTGCGAAAGCGGCACCTGCGAAAACAACGAAGTAGTTTTTATGAAAAGATGGAAGACCCGAAAGGGTCTTCCTTTTTTTTTGGTGCATATGAATGATAATTCAACGGAGGATCTATGAAGAAATCAGTTGCGGTTCTTGCGGTGCTTCTCGCGGCGGTATTTATTTTCGCGGGCTGCACGGGAGCTCCTTCGGCGGGAAACAAAGCGCCGGCGGCAATGAAATGCGCGTGCAAGTGTCCGAAATGCGGCGCGGCATGCGAGTGCAAAGGAATGGATATGAAGAAAGGCACCTGCAAATGTCATTGCGGCGCCGAGATTAAGTGCGCGTGTTGCGCGGCCGGCGCGGCCTGCATGGTAACTCCGGAAAAAGCGCCCGCAAAGAAGTAATTAGCGTTAAAACGCGTTAAAGGGGAAGGGTGAAAAACCCTTCCCTTTCTTTTGTTGCAAGCAATTCGGCGGTTGTGCTAAACTCAAACCGTGACTTGGGAGGCCAAAATGAAAAAAGAACTGTTGCTCTGTCTTTCCGCTATAGTCTTCTTTTCCGCGGGTTGCAGCGCCGAAGAAAAAAACAATGAGAAAGCGCCGTCAAAGGAGTTGGTCGCGCCAAAATACGAATCAACCGCGGAGCAGGCGGTAAAGGGAGAGAGGAAGATGATCGCGAAGAAAGGAGACAAGGTCAAGGTGCAGTACGAAGGGTCCACTACAGCGGACGGGAAGGTTTTTGATAAATCAAGGCCTGACAGCCCGCTTGAATTTACGGTCGGAGCGGGACAGATGATAAAAGGATTCGACAAAGCGGTGGAAGGAATGAAGCTTAACGAAGAAAAGACAGCTTCTTTTCCCTGCGAAGAAGGCTACGGTAAGCGGGACGAAAAGATGCTGCTGAAATTCAAAAAAGATTTCTTCGGCGGAAAGCTGCCCTCCAAGGGGCAGGAACTCTCGCTGCAGGACGAGAGCGGCTATCCTCACAGGGCTGTGGTTATTGAGGTAACGCAGGAAGAAGCGACGCTTGACCTGAACCATTTTCTTGCCGGCAAAGGCCTGACTTTTAAAATAAAACTCGTAAGCATTGAATAGGGAGGCTGAAATGCCTGAATCTTTGATACTTACACCGAAAGAAATGAACGACTCGCTTGTAAATATCGGCCGGAAGAAGGTCGGAATGAAGCTGAGTCAGGTTTTTATGTATGCTATTCTTGCCGGAATGTATATAGCCCTCGGAGCAATAGCTGCCTCGATTGTACTTGCGCCGGATCCGGGTCAGGGAGCGGCAAAGTTCTTTGCCGGAGTAGTCTTTTCCACCGGGCTTATCCTTGTGGTGGTGGCCGGAGGCGAGCTTTTTACCGGAAACATGCTAATGACTGCGGGATATATTGAGAAAAAATACTTCTTTGCTCATATAATAAAAAATTGGGCGGTAGTCTGGCTCGGCAATTTTGTCGGGGCGGCATTTGTGGTTTATCTTTTCTATGGATCCGGATATTTACACTCAGATTCGCCGGTCGGGCAATACCTTGCCGGCGCCGCGGACAAGAAACTCGCGCTTGATTTCTTCCAGGCTTTCCTGCGAGGCATCCTCTGCAATATCCTTGTTTGCCTGGCGGTAGTTTTAAGCCTCTCGTCGGTCTCAACCGAAGGGAAGATTCTGGCAATAATGTTCCCCATCACGGCTTTTATAATAGGCGGCTACGAGCATTGTGTCGCCAATATGTTCTTTCTTCCCGCGGGACTGCTTGCTAAAGGCGAGTTTGTCTCAAGATGGCCTGAAATGATCAGGAACCTTTTTCCTGTTACCCTGGGTAATATCGTAGGAGGGGTAATAATAGTCCTGCTCCACCCGCAATCATTCAAGAGGTTGAAGAAGTATCTTGGAAAACAATAGGAAAAAGCGTCAGGGACGGGCCCCTTAATCGGGGCCCTCTTTTTTTTCAGGGCAATTCTTGCAGGCGGAATCCGATCGCGGCGTCAGGCGAGCTCAATGTGGTATTTTTCTTCAAGCCTTATCGGGTTGTAGGAGAGTTTTGCCTTGCGGAGCCCCGCGTGGCCGAGATCTTCTTCGCGGTTAACGAAAGCATAGGGCTTAAGTTCATTCATGGCTGCGTAATTGTTGATGGCCTGGTAGATGCCTTTGAATTCGGTATTGGCTTTTTCTATGTGAGTGACCGCCGTATCAGCGTTCATCCGCTGGAGTATTGTGAAAGCCTGTATTTTCCCGTCTATAACCAGCACTCCTCCAAAGAGCCTAAGCTCGTCAAAATGTTTAAGCAGCTCGTAAATGCAGATACTTTCCGCGGCGGCAGATACATCTTCCCTGCATTTTCTAAGCCGGCACCATTCTTCCTCGATGTCAAGGCATTGTGCTATAAAGTTTTTGTCCAGCGGTTTGTATTCGTGGGAGTACTTCTTCCTGAATTGATTTACCAGATTCTTTTTGTCATGGAACTTTTCTCCGGGAAGGCCGGCAAGTTCACTGACAGCATATACGTAATCAAAGCTGTTTCTGTCCTGAAAAGCAACGAAGCGCTTGTCCATTTTCAGGATGTCCGCCATTTTTTTTGGAATAT
This sequence comes from Candidatus Firestoneibacteriota bacterium, assembly GCA_903915125.1. GTDB lineage: Bacteria > Oederibacteriota > D2-FULL-39-29 > D2-FULL-39-29 > CAIOVX01 > CAIOVX01. Next base: position 7,144 of record CAIWRR010000124.1, read on the forward strand.
AGTTCAGCCTGCCGCTTCCGGTGGTCTCTTTGAGATGTTTGAGGCAGGTAAAGGCGGTTTCTTCCGGACTGTTCTCGCCTATCGGTTGGGTGAAAAAGTGTACGCCTTTATAAAATCCCAGGAAAACGATATTGCCGTAAACGCGGGTTGCCTTAAGGTCTGTTTCATCCCTGTAGCAAAAGATGTTGCCGGAGGTGATGGAAGAAACGGCCGGCGGAAAGGCCTCCAGAGCCAATTCAACCTCTTTAAGCAGGGAGAAGTCTACTCTTGTAAATTCAGGGAAATTTGGGATGCTCTTCATTCGTATTATTATATATGAGCGAGCGTTCAATGGAAAGATAAATATATACAAGGCGGGAACGGAGTGCTAATATAAATTATGCCGCATAACAAGGACTTTTCCTGTTTTCTTTCTTGTTTTTCCTCTCTTTCGCCGGTTGGCGAGCTGTATTTGCGCAGGCTTTACTCTGAAATGCTCGTCGGCAAGGGGCCGTTTGAATGCCGCAAAGAGGGAGAGTATCTGGTTTTCTATGAAAGAGGGAAAAGGCTTGAACCTCATTACTACATCGAAGGACGCTTCGGTCTTGCGTCCGGAAACAAAGAAAAGTTTCCCGTATCCTCGGTCAATAACTTTGAAAAACTCCGCGTGCTTACTGCCTCGCTTGAGGGAGGGGCTCCGGCAGGATTTGATTCCTTCGGTGTCCATCTGGCCGACGAACCGGCAAGAAGAGCTTTCGGATTGTACTTTACGGGAAGTTCCCTTGCGGGTTTCACGGCGAATTATATCCGGAATTTGCTTGGTCCCTCCGAATACGGCAACCTCTTTTTCTTCGATCCCGCCGCCGGGTCAGGGAATCTGCTCTTGGCTCTTTCCGCGCCTGGCCGGATTATGGGCGCCGATATAAACCCGGGAAATATAGCCGCGCAGCAGAAGAGGAATGTGCCCTGCGCCGCCGCTCCGGTTGATTTTCTGAAAGCCGGCAGCCAAAGAATCCTCTCCTTGCTGCCAGTTTTGCCGCTCTTTTTTATTATGAATCCGCCCTACAGGGGAAAGAGCACAGGGAAAACCGGCAAGCCGGGCGTTAAGCAGGGTGTTTCTGCTTCCTATTCCGCCGGCGCAGAACTCAAAACCCTGTTCAAAAGAGAGGGCCTGAGGTCTTTGGACCTAAGTTCATTTTTTATTGTCAGGGCTCTCTCAATTCTGGAAGCGAGGGGAGGAGGGTACCTCGGCGTTTTTACCCCTACCAACTGGCTCACCGGAGGCAGGAAGGAACACGAAGGGCTGCGCCGCTATGTTTTCCGCAAAGCGGGTTTTCTCGGCGGTTTTCTGGTTAACGGGAAAGACCATTTTCCCGGCGTGCGGTCCGGTATGCCGGTGGCTTTCTCGGTCTTCAAGTTTGGCGCAAAGGGGAGGGACGAAGTTTTCTCGGATCTTAGCGGCAGTAAAGGGCTTATCTCCGGGGCGCAAAGCCGGGCAGAAGCGCGGACGCGTATAAAAACGGCTCCGAGGGCTGTTCTTTCGGCGGGGAACAGGGTATTCTTTAAGGATATTTTCAGGGCCATAAACGCCCAGACGGGCGATGACAGGAGGCTCCTGCAGGATATTCGCGTCAGGGACGGAAAAGGCGTGCTTCCGGAGAGCCTGAAAGATATTTCCGGCGAGCGTGTTTTCCTCGCGGCGACTGACAGAAAAACAGGGTACGCGGCAGCGGTTAAACCCTTAAAGAAAAAAAAGAGCGGCTGTCAGTTCACGATAAGCCGAGAACTGCCGGGGCCGGCGCTGGCCTGGCACTATCTTTGGGGCTATTTGAAAACGTATCCGGCGAGAATGTATAACGCCGTTCCGGTTGTAAGGAAGTACGCGTATACATATATTGAGCCGCGGGCAATTATGACAGCGGGCCGGGCGAAGGCTTCCGGAGCAGTCCGGCGGGGCGCCTGCGAAGCGCAACCTTCCGGCGCCTACATCAGCGAATGGCTTAAGGAAATCGGAGATCTTCGAGGGTTGTGGTACTTCTATTATGCTCTTGCCGGAAGCGCCGCCGCGGGAAAGATAGGAAACAGAGCGGCTTATAAAAATATGCCGGTCTGGTGCCCTTCCCTTAACGAGAAAAACGCTCCCCTTGTAGGCTTGGTCTGTGAATACGGTTGTGCGGTTGCCGTCTCCCGTTATTCCGGAAAATTCCTGTCTTTCAGGCTGTTTCACCGCGGAAGGAAGCTCGCGTCTGTAGTTAACTTCTTTGAAGGAGGCTCTTTTGAGCCTCTTTCAGGAAAACATTTGTCTAAGGGCCCTGCCGGTGGTATACTTAAGAAAAGCGGGGGGCTTGAGACGCTGAAAGCTCGCGCCGAAGAGGCTCTCAGGGTCTTATATCCCGAGAGCATTGCTGAGAATAAAAGCAAGGACAGCATCTGTGTAATCAAATGAGCCTTTCTGCTTCTTGGAGGTTTTTTGAATGAAGTTGATAACCTACAGCACAAAAGACGGAAAGAAGGCCGGTCTTCTTCTCGGCAATCTTTGCATAAAACTGTCCCCTGCCCTGAAGGAGTATTTCTTTACGGCGCGCGGCGTTGACGCGAAGGTGAAAGATGATATGGCAGGCTTGATTGGTGAAGGCCTGCTTTCCGCGCAAAACCTAAAGGGCCTCTCAAAATGGCTGGCGGAAGCCGGCAGGGCGAGAAAGTTCGCAGAGAAGGAGATTCCCCGTCCGGAAGCGCCGCTTACCCCGGGAAAAATTATTGCGCTTGGAAGGAATTTTAAAGCGCACGCGAAAGAGCAGAACGCCCCGGCTCCGCTTGAACCTATCATTTTTGAAAAGGCATCCTCTTCGGTAATCGGGCATTTTGGCGAAGTGGTTTACGCCGGTTTTATCAAAAAAGAATTTGGAAGAACGGCACGGGTTGACCATGAGGTGGAACTGGCTGTCGTTATCGGGAAGACCGCGAAAAACGTGAAAGCAAAGTCGGCCATGGATTATGTCTTCGGTTACACGGTTATAAACGATGTTACAGCCCGCAGCATCCAGGAAAGAGATTTCAAACTCAACCAACCGTGGTTTCGGAGTAAATCTCTGGACACTTTCTGCCCTATGGGCCCGTGGATAGTTACGAAGGATGAAGTCGGTAATCCCCACAATTTAAAGCTGTCCTGTAAGGTAAACGGCAAGGTAATGCAGAGCGGCTCCACGAAGGATTTTATCTTCAGGATACCCGAAGTGATGGAATATATTACAAAATACCTTACCCTTTTCCCGGGAGATGTTATTTCTACCGGTACTGTCGAAGGTATTTCCCCGGTAAAACCGGGGGACATTATGACCTGCGAGGTTGAAGGCGTAGGAATACTGGTTAATAAGGTCATAAAGGAGAAATAGTGGAAGAACTAATAAAGGATTTCCTCGCCCAGAAGGTTTTTGCCGTTGTCGGGGCTTCCTCAAACGAGCAGAAATACGGCAACATAATATTCAAAAATCTGGTCAGCCGCGGGTACAAGGTCTATCCCGTTAACCCGCGCCTGGATGTGCTCGACGGCGTCAAATCTTATCCGTCGGTGTCCGCGATACCGGAGAAGGTTGATGTCGTGGATGTGGTTGTCCCGCCGAAGATGACGGAAGAGCTGGTCAAAGAATGCAAAAAACTTGGTATAACACGCGTCTGGATGCAGCCCGGAGCAGAATCAGACGCCGCGGTAAAATATTGCAAGGAAAACGGAATAGGGGTAATATACGGCGCGTGTGTGATGATGAATTAATAATAATAAAGTTTATAACGTTCTTAACTTAGTCCCTCAGATTTAACGCAACACTCTGGTGATATAATACCAGAGGAGGCGTTGAAAATCAATGAAAGGGACAACATACAAGCGATTAAGCGCAGTTGAACGTGAAGAAATAAGCAGATGTTTAGCAATGGGCA
>CAIWRR010000125.1 GCA_903915125.1 Candidatus Firestoneibacteriota bacterium
GCCATAAAACCGAGAGCGGGAGTCACCAGGAGCAAAAGAACTGCGATGCCGCCGCCGATGGCGTGCGGAGTTTTGAAATGCGGCCAGCCTGCCATAAGCTTTACGTAGAACATTCCGGAGAAACCAATCAAGCCTGACAGAACGCCCAGAACCGCGAATACGCGGTGTTTCATCAGCCAGCCGTCGGCGCGTTTCCTTGCTATAACGGCGGCGATGACTATCAGGACGCACATCAGGAACATCAAAACCGTGTGAATGAAGAACATATTGCCTCCTCTTTTGCGCAAATCCTTTGTAATATTATAACACACTTTTGCAGAATTTCAGGGTGGCGGAGGATAACCGCCGGCATTTGATCCCTTAATTTGCTTCCAAATTAGGGGGTAGCAGGGTGCTTAGGGTGCATAATTAGAGTTTTTCAGCACCCTGCTAAATCTTCTCCAGGTCAATAAAGCCCCTTTCCGCGTCCGTGTGCAGGAGCCTTACCCTCAATTTCATACCGACTTCCAGGCCTTTAAAACCCTTTATCAGCTTGCCTTCCACGGGAGGATCGAAAAGGCGTACCCAGGTGCCTTTGTCCGAAGCGCCTGTGACTATGGCGTCAAACTTTGCTCCAATCTTCTTCTCGAGCAGCAGCGCGGCGGCGGATTTTTCCAGGCGGCGCTCCACCTTCTTCGCGTCGTCTTCCCTGTCGGTGCATTGTTTCGCAAGGTACTTCAAATCTTCATTCGTATAGGGCTGCTTGCCGCCCGAGGCAATCGCCTTAAGCAGCCTCAAAGTTATCAGGTCAGGATACCTTCTGTTGGGAGCGGTGGAGTGAGTATAGTCCTTAACCGCAAGCCCGAAATGACCGACCGGCGGCTCTCCCGGAACTTCTACGACATATTCTCCCGGGCCGAGCAGTTTGATGATACTGAGCGAAACATCGTGAAAGGTCTCGGGGTTGGAGTTTTTTTCCTTTATTAAGAACCTGTCAAGGGCTTTTGAATCAGGATCCTGCGGCAGCCTGAAACCGCGTTCCCCCGCGAAGGACACAATTCTTTCCCATTTTTTTGGAACGCGCACCACGCGCCTGACGGAAGAGTAGCCGTTTCCCGTGAGAAACCGCGCGGTAACTCCGTTCGCGGCTATCATAAAATCCTCTATGATATCCTTGGCCCTGTTCTTCTCGTCTTCCTTAAGAGCCGTTAGTTTTTCATCATCAAACTCCGGCTGGGTCTCTAAGGTGGACAACTGAAGCGCGCCTGCTTCCCTTCTCTTGGACTTGAGCCTCTGCGCGGTCTGATCCTGGAGCCGGATGTTTTCATCAAGACCCGGAACCGCCGCGACGCCTTCCGGCACAGGCTCCTTTCGGTCAAGCCAGGCGGCCACGCGGTTGTACGCTAACTTTGCTTTGTTCATTACGATTCCCGGATAAACCTTGGAAGACGAGAGATTTCCGTCACCAGAAATATTCATCTCAACTATCATGGCATTTCTCGGAACCCCGCGGTTCAGCGAGGTCAAGTCGGTTGAAAGTTTTTCCGGAAGCATCGGGAAGATTCC
>CAIWRR010000126.1 GCA_903915125.1 Candidatus Firestoneibacteriota bacterium
TACAAACCTCTATTTACTTTCCTTCTTCCCGTCTATAATCACTTTCGCCTTTTCATAGAGATCTCTTATTTCCTTCCCAAGAGCCTGTTTCTTAACCATCAATTCATAAAGTTCAGGATTGTTCTTCTTCATCATTTCCATTCTTTTTTCTCTGTCAGCGCCGTCAGGCCCGCCTTGCCCGTGATTTTTATGTCCCCGGGGAGGAGCTTGCCGGTCGCCGCCGTCGCCTGCAGGCGCCTTTCCGCCCTCGTTCGCGCTCTGAACCTGTTCGCCTGGTCCCGCTTCCGCGGCTTTTTTCTTGTGCTCTTCTATCTTTGCCTGCAATTCGGCGTATTTCGCCGGATCTGATTCTTTCAACTTTTGCATTTCCGCTTCGTGTTTCTGTTTTGCCGCATCCATGAGCGGCTTTATCTGGTCATCAAGCGTTTTCATCTCAGCCAGCTTTGCCTTGATTTGGGTCACAAGATCGGCGCATTCAGGGCATTTGGCGAGCAACTGGTCCGGATCTGGCCTCTTTCCCTGGCGGCCTTCATGCGGCGGTCTCGCACCCTGGTCCGAGCCGGGAGGCGGGTTATCCCCTTCCGCGGCCGCAAACCCGCCAAGAAAAGCGGTACACAGCAAAGCAAACAATATTTTTTTCATATGGCCTCCGTAACACTTTTTTCATCTACGCAGATTAGACCCTTTACGGAGGGAAATAGTTTCAGGATGTTTGTGGGTTTGAAAACGCTTATTTTTTCTTAATAAATGTGCCATTCTCATACTCGGCAAAAGCTTTTTCAAGCTCCGCTTCGGTATTCATTACTATAGGGCCATACCAGGCGACAGGTTCCTTAAGAGGCTTGCCGGATATTAAAATAAAACTCGTACCTTCCTTTCCGGCAGCGGCTGAAACTTTCCCCGTCTCCTCAAAATATACCAGCGACCTGTTCCCCGCGTATTTCCCGCCAAAAGCCGCTTCTCCTTGATATATGTACGCGAGGCAGTTATGTCCGTCTTTGACGGGATGTTCAAACCGGCCGTCCGCGGTTAATCTTACGTCAAAATACTCCGGTTCTATTACTACGTCTTTGACCTGTCCTTTGACGCCGTCGTATTCCCCGCAGATCACTTTAACCTCTCCTCCGCCAAATTTTACCGAAGGGATGTTTTTTGACTCAAGCCCCCTGTATTTCGGTGCGGTCATTTTGCTTTTTGCCGGAAGGTTTGCCCACAGCTGAAAACCGCCCATCCTGCCGCTCTTGCTCTCCTTTGGCATTTCCTGGTGTATTATTCCGCTCCCCGCCGTCATCCATTGCACATCTCCGGCTCCGATAACCCCGGAATTTCCTATGCTGTCACCGTGCTCGACTTCTCCTTCAAGCATGTAGGTAATAGTTTCGATTCCCCGATGCGGATGCCAGGGAAATCCTGCCATATAATCCTCAGGCTTGCCGCCCCTGAAATCATCCAGCAGGAGAAAAGGATCTGTCGCTTTGGTGTCGCCAAACCCGAACGCGCGGTGAAGTTTAACACCCGCGCCTTCCATCGTTGGCCTGCTTTCGGTTATGTTTTTGACTTTGCGGATTTTCATGGTTTAATAGAAGCCTCAAAGTTAGCAGGTTGCAGTGCGGCTTACAAACGTTATTAACTATTATGTTTAATGTTTACGTTACAAACGTTACTTAGTCCCTCAGATTTAACGCAACACTCTGGTGATATAATACCAGAGGAGGCGTTGAAAATCAATGAAAGGGACAACATACAAGCGATTAAGCGCAGTTGAACGTGAAGAAATAAGCAGATGTTTAGCAATGGGCA
>CAIWRR010000127.1 GCA_903915125.1 Candidatus Firestoneibacteriota bacterium
GCCTCCGACGCCATTCGGGCCTACCGGCAGCGGAGCAATTCCGTTAATATCAGGATTGGTTGTTGCAGGCATTGCCTGCAGTGAATCCAGGTAGTCAAAGCTCATACCAACTTTGTTCTGAGTCCATTTGGTGTAGTCATCTACGCAGACGACGCCCTTAGCCTTCTTGCCGCTCCGGGTAGTGTATTCCTCGTGAAATAACCTGCCGTAGAACTTCAGGGCTTCCACACCGTGCTCGTCATTGTAGCAGGCAATCCAGTTGCCGTTAGCGTCCTGTTTGACGACCTCTCCGCCTGCCTGGTAAATGAAGTTAAAGTATTTCCAGGCGGCTTCATCGCTCCTTCCGGTCAGCCAGCCGTACGTTCCTTCTTCAGGATCGCTCATCTTTTTGGCGTAATCAAGGAACTCTTCCCAGTTTTTGGGCGGCTTATTCGGATCAAGCCCGGCCCTTTTGAAGGCCACTTTGTTGTACCAAAGCGCCATGATATATGGCGTTCCGTACGGCACGGCATAGATATGCTCGCCCATATCAGGCGGGCCTTTCTGCACAATTGCTTTCCTGGTTTTAGGATTTATGCTGTCTTTGGTAGCCTGGTCAAGATAACTATCAAGCGGCAGGAAGAAACCTTCCTGAATGAAAGTTGTGGATTTTCTGAAGTTGACATACATAACATCAGGCGCTGTGCCGCCCGCGATTGACATCGTTACCGCGTCAAAAGCCATCTGGCCTTCAAGTTTTATTCCGGAGGCGGTCTTTACATCAATATCAGGGTTATCTCTTACAAACTTTTCGAAAATCAGCCTGTCTGCCCTCATCTTGGCTCCGCGGGCATCCTTGGGCGGAATACTCCAGAGTTTAAGCCGCGCTTTCTTCTTGGGCGCGGGAGCAGTTGACGCAGGATCCGCCGTTTGGGCGGACGCGGCTACAGCCACGCAGGCAGTCAGTGCCAGAACGATAACAAGCTTGCAGAGCCTGTTTAACATAAAACCTCCGTATCGTATATCTTTCATTCCCATTTAAGAGCATTCTTCTTCCAGGCGTAAATCAAACCCGCGAGAAGGATACCCAGAAAAACCAAAAGTTCCACAAAAGCCGCAGCGCCGAAAGACCGGAAAACAACGGCCCAGGGAAAAAGAAAGACGGCTTCAACGTCAAAAACCACAAAGAGCAGGGCAAAAACATAATAGCGCATGTTGAATTGAATCCACGCGCCTCCGACGGGTTCTTCCCCGCACTCATAGGTTTCGCATTTTTTTAGCGAAGGCCTTGAGGTCCTTACCAGATAGGCGGTAATGAGGCCGGCGGCAGTAAAGCCCAGCGCTATTACCACAAATATAAAAACCGCAAGATAGTCGTTCACCTACACACCCGCCATTTCAAGAATTTTAGGAACCTTGTCATCCCAGCCGAGAGGCATCATGTGGACGCCCTGGCACATGTTTTTCATATCCTTAATAAGGCGCGCCGAAATTTCAACGCCGGTCTGTCCGGACTTTGTCTTTTCCTTGTCCTTCTTGAGTTCCTCTATCAGAGAATCGGGAACGTGAATGCCGGCGACATTTTCGTTCATGAATTTCGCCATGCCCACAGTCTTCAGCACTACTATCCCCACATACACCGGAACGCCGAATTCCTTTACCCGTTTCATGAATTTCTCGAATTTTTCCGGCTCATAAACAGCCTGGGTCTGGAAAAACTCGACGCCCGCTTTTATCTTTTTTTCCATTTTAAAGAGCTGCGGATCAAGCGGCTCGGCGCAGGGTGAAACAACAGCGCCCTTGCAGAACTTTGGAGCCTCTCCGTCCAGCTTGTTGCCTGCAAGGTCAAACCCCTCTTCCAACCTCTTCACGCAATGGGCGAGAGAAACAGAATCAAGGTCAAAAACAGGCTTTGCGTCTTTATGATCACCGAGAACAATATGGTCACCTGTAAGGAGCAGAAGGTTCTCGATCCCGAACATCGCGGCGCTGAGCAGGTCTGCTTGCAGGGCAAGACGGTTCCTGTCCCTGCAGGTTATCTGGAACACCGGCTCAAAACCTTTATCCTTGAGCACTTTGCAGGCGGCAAGCCCGCCCATTCTCATAACCGAGGACTGGTTATCCGTGACATTTATAGCCGCGACCCTGCCGCGTATATATTCTGCTTCGTGGAGCATTTTGTCAAGGTTGATGCCTTTCGGCGGCCCAACCTCGGAGGTCACGACAAATTTGCCGAGCCTTGTAAGATCAGTTAACTTCATTTCTTCCTCCATACTGAAAATCTATCAATTACGCGGACTACGAAAAACGATTGCACGGATTAAATCTTTTACTAATCAGCGTAATCTCTTTTTGTAATCTGCGTAATCAGAGACTGCTTTTTTTGTAGTCCCTGATCTGAACCCCTTCCTTAAGCGCCTTATCGGAACCCTTCAGGGCATTCATCCTCTCGAAAATCCTCTGCCAACCGCAGGCCATATTTTTGTCGACCTCGCACTTTCCATCTTTGGCGCCGCCGCACTGCCCGTTTAGCAATCCTTTAGAACAGGCCGTGACCGGACAGATTCCGAAGGTCAGGCCCATCCGGCATTCGCCGCATTGCTCGCAATCGTGTTCTGAGGGAGTGAAACCCGGAAATCCCGGGACATAAAAAGTGTCGCTGCCGGAGACTATTTTTTTACCCGGAATCAGGCCCGCAAAAGTCTGAATGCCGACGCCGCAAGAGAAAATCAGCACAGTATCAGCGGCTTCAAGCTGTTCGCGGTAGATTTCCAGCCTGCGCTCCGTGAAATCCTCCCGGCACATGTAATCAAAAGTTACTTCAGACGCGAGGTTCGCGCCGGAGGATTTCAGTTCGTCTTTCAACCTGTTGAATTCTTCAACAGGGAAATAACTCTGCGAGCACCCCAAACAGGGAATTACCAGCACGCGCCCCGAAAGGACAGGGAGCAATTCCTCTTTTGTCTTTACTTTTGTAATGAGCATCTTATTTCTTTTTCTCCCTGATTGTTTTCTTTGCCTGCTTGATTATTTCAACAATGGAGGATTTCGCGGCGCAGATATTGTCGCAGCAGCCGCATTCTATGCAGTTCAGCACGCCGTGATTCTCCATTTCGGCGTATTTTCCCTGTTTCGCCAGCAGCACATAGAAAGTGGGTTTCAGCTCCATAGGACAGACTTCAACACAGCGCCCGCACTTTATGCAATCCGGCCCCGACTCTACTATGTCGTGTTTCTTTACAACAACTATCCCGCTCGTTCCTTTAATTACCGGAGCTTCAAGGTCCTGTTGAATAACTCCCATCATCGGACCGCCGGTCTTTAAAACTTCATCGCTCCTGAGGCTGATGCCGCAAAACTTAACTATCTCTTTCAGCTGCGTACCTACAAGGACTTCAAAATTGCCTTTCTTGGGAACCGTCTCGCCAGATACCGTCAACACGCGGCGGATAAGGGGCATTCCATTATAGACGGCATCCCATACCGCGTAAGCAGTGCCGACATTATTTACAATTACTCCCACATCTAGCGGCAGGCCGCCAAGCGGGACATCGCGTTTCAGAACGCGCTTGATGAGCATTCTTTCCGCGCCCTGCGGGTATTTTGTTTTTACCGTTTCAACCGTTATAGAAGAATCACCCGTCAGAAGCGCCTTGAGTTTTTCCGCGGCGGCGGGCTTATTGTCTTCGACGGCTATTATGCCCTTTAACACCCCTGCAGCTTTCATTATCAAACGGAGCCCGAGAATAAGTTCCGCCGGGCGTTCCAGCATAACACGGTAATCCGCGTTAAGCAGCGGCTCGCACTCGCAGCCGTTTATAAGAACAGTATCGACCGGCTTCGGTGATTTTAATTTAACCGCTGTCGGGAAACCCGCTCCGCCCATTCCGACAATCCCTTTGTCCTTGATAATTTCCGCTATTTTTTCTTTCGCAAGCGAATCAACCGTACCCGCCGGCTTTACTGAAACGTCGAGTTCCTGTTTTCTGTCTGATTTAATTACAACGGAAAGCACGGGAGCAGAAAGGACAGCATGCTTCTTTGGAGCTATTTCAATGACCTCTCCGCTGACGCTGGAATGCACCGGCGCGGTAATCGGGGATTTGGCTGTCTCCCCTATTTTCTGCCCTTTCTTTACTTTGTCGCCCTTCTTGACCAGCGGCTCGCAGGCAAGCCCGGCGTGCTGGGAGAGCGGGATTATAACTATATCCTGTTCCGGGAAAACTTCTATGGGAATGTCAAAAGTGAGTTCCTTGAGTTCTACGGGATAAAGCCCTCCATAGAAACCTTCAGACCTTTTTGCCCTTATAAGTTTCACGTATTCGTCAACAAGTTTAAAATTGTTGCGGCGGTAATTCCTGAGCTTAGGCGTTTCGTCGATAAAGTTTTTCGTCCTGCCCTGCTTCTCAAGCCTGTTATAGATAAGTTCCCAGGCGCACTCGCGGTGCTTTCCGACTTCGCACTTCCCGTTCTTGGCGCCGCCGCAAGGGCCGTTTACGAGCCCCTTTGAGCAATCAACCACCGGGCAGATACCGCCCGTTGAGGTCAGAAAACATTCACCGCAGGCGCCGCATTTCTCGGCTGAGAGCGTGACTCCGTGGAAGCCGTTCTGCCATACTGAATCGGCTGCGGGAAGCACCTGCTTGTTTACAAGCTGTGAAACTGTCTGAATGCCCAAGCCACAGGCGATTACCAGCACTGCGCCGGAGTTTTCAATCTCATTTTTGTATTTGTTCAGGATCTTTTCGGTAAGGTACTGATTGCAGAGGTAATCAACGGGAATGTAACCGGAAACGGTCTTGCCCGCGGACTTAACAATCTCGGCGGCTTCCTGGTACTCGGGCTCGGCAATGGAAACAAATTCCTTGAAGCACTTGTTGCAGGAAAGAACAAGAATGTTCTCCTTGCCGGAAACCAGTTCCTTCAGTTCCTTCGCCGGTTTAAGCTTATATTTTGTAAAATCCTCTTTGAGCATTCCCTTTTTCCCGTCCTTAATCATCCAACCCTGTACCACTCACTTCGTTCGGGTACGGGGCACGCCCTCTAACCTTCCAACCATCCGCTCTTCCGGCTCCGCCGACCGTTCCGCGGATTACTAATTGCTTATTACTGATTGCTAATTACAAGCCAAGGGTTATGTGTTTCCATACAACGTCTGAGCCTCCGAGCATCCGACCCTCTGAGCCTCAGTATTTTTTGTATTCCGCCGCCTCTTTAAACCTTACCCCGGGATTCTTCCCGTATTCAATGACCACATCGCGCCCGCCATTCATTATTGAAAGGCGCCCGGCTTCCATTACCAGTTCATTATAGAAACTGTTTGCGGGAGTGGCGATAATTCCTTCCGTGTCTATCTCTTTAATGGCTTTCTGCCTTTGCGCAAGGCCCCCCGCCGCATTCACCCTGTTCGTTGAGTTTACAATCGCTTCTATTGATCTGTAGCCGTAACCGACCGGCGTGAGGCCGGTTCCGCCTCTGTAAACGAACTGGAAATAATCCGGGTTCGGCTCGGTATAGATGGTGTCTCCCGGATCCGTCCCTTTCTCAACAAGAGAATGTTTGACGCCTCTGAACTGATCGGAGTGGGCAATGACCCCTCCGTCTCCGTTGCACTTGGTGTAAAGCACGATACCCTGGGAATTGCCACCGGGAGCGTTATCCGGGTAGCTCAGTGAATTTTGAACGTTCAACACTGCACCGTTGTTCCAGACCACCCTGCCGTCCGTCCAGAGGAAACCGTCGTTGCCGTTCGGATATTTATCGGGAATCCCGAAGACCGAGACTTCGACCGGAAGCAGCCCGGTTACGAAAGCCACCATGTCAATATAGTGGCAGGCAATATATGAGAAAGCGTCGGAGTTTTTAAGCGTGCACCAGTTCTGGAAGTTTGAGTGCCTGTAGTACCATTTCTCGCACAGGTGAGCCTGTCCGAGCATAAACTCGCCGAACTCTCCCTTCCTGAATTTGCGCCTGGTTATCAAACTCCTGTCGTCAAACCTCTTGTGATACTCCACCCCGACAAAGAGCCCCTTGCTAAGCGCTTCTTCTTCAATTTCTTTCGATTCCTTAAAGGTCAGAACGAGGGGTTTTACGCTGAGGACATGCTGGTTGTGTTTAAGCGCTTCCTTAACTACCATATAGTGCAGTTGATCAGGCATCGCAACGACAACAAGATTGTTCGGCTTCATCTTTGCAATTACTTCTTTGAAGAGTTCCGGATAGTTTTTTGAGGTGTCTCCCGACTTATAATCGGGATAAGGCGTGAAACTCTGCCCCGGGAAGGCATCTTTGAGCATCTTGTTTTCGGCAAGCGGTCTTAGAACGTTACCGTTTAGGGCGACTATGTTGATATTTCCAAGCGCCCCAAGCCGCTGCAGCTGGTAAATGGAGGGCAGAATCTGGACGGCAGTAATCATTCCGCCGCCGACTATTGTCACTTCAAGTTTATTTTCGCTCACCTGCTATTTTCCTTCTAAATACAGAATTTCCGGAAATAACCGGATAACAATAATTAAATATTATATTGTATAGCAACGATAATAGTCAATATCTACTTTCCCTCTTAACAGAGAAAAACAAAGAAGGCAGCAGTTCTTTCCGAATTTTTCACGGGCTAATTTTTCTTGTAAGGAACCATTACGATGCCTTGTCCTTTGCAATCCGGACAGACAACCTCCTTTCCTTTCTTTTGCGCTCCATCGCCGTTAGCATCCGAATCAGAACCCTTTTTCGACGATGCCGCGGCTTTAGCCGAGATACTTACCGGAACTATTATGTATCCGGTCCCTTTGCATCTCTTGCAGGTTATCATATCTCCGGGCAGCGCCTCCTGCTTAGCCCCTCCGATTGTTGTTGTTCCCTTTCCGGAAGAGGTTTTTGTCGGTCCAAACACGCCTCCGGAGATCTTGCGGACTTTCCGCTTAACATAGCCGGTGCCGCCGCAATAGGAACAATTCACATACCCTATCCCGGCGCAATCCTTGCATTTTACTTTATCGATGTACCCCGTGCCCCCGCAGGTTTTGCATTTTGTTTTACCGTTGCTGCAAAAGGTGCAAACATCCATGTTTGCCTTTGAAACAAGGTTCTGTTCCTCCGCTTTTGACGCGGTTTTATTTGGCGCGTCCTGTTTAGCAGCAGGAGCAGTACCTTCCTGTTTCACGGACGAGCCGCTGTCAGCGCTCCTGAATAATCCCGGATTTATGAAATACACAACCAACCCAATGATTGCGGATACGAGAAGCAAGAGCAATAATTTTTTCATATTTTCCTCCGTAGGATATAGTTCAGTCAGATTTCAAAACAATATAACATTTCCCGCCGCACTCCGGGCATTTTTTCCTTCCTTTGCCCCCGCATACCGGACAGGCCACGGTCGCCATATCGTCCGCGCTGCCTTCCCGGACGCGAAATCCTTTCCCGGTATTATTCGCGCTGGTTAATAATTGCCTTCTCACCTTAACCGTTTTTGGGCAGTCTACCGTTCCCGTTTTGTTGCAAACCGTGCAGGGAACCGTGTTTGACGGCACCGGATTCCGCGTAATCATTCCCGTGCCGTTGCAATAAGGGCAGTTCATCAAGCCGGTCCCCCCGCAAACCCTGCATTTCAGGTCAGCTCTTCGTCCCAGCGTCAGCTTGCAGCGAGGACAATAGACGATTATTGAATCCGTCAGTTCTTCCCGCTTTGTGACGGCTTCTTTTCCGCAATTATAGCAAACTATATTAAAGGGAATTCCGGTGCCTTGGCAGCCGGAGCATCGCATCTTGCCGTTCTTGCAATGCTCGCATTTTACCGCGGCAGGCCTATGGGTTTTAGTTCCGGCAGCCGGCGCGCCGCCCGAGAGAGAACCCGGGTCTCCGGCAAAATCAGGCAAAGGCAGTTGAATGGCATTCAGCCTGCTACTGACGCCTTTGATTATTTCCGGTTTTAAATAATACAGGGCGAGGCCGGTAACGCCGCAAAGGAGCAGGATGAATAATGTTTTTTTCATTAAGCACGCCTTTTAAGACCGCGCCTGAGTCATTATTGCCTGTCTTGAATCCTTCCGCTTCCGCCGCAAAGGTCGCAGACTATGCTCCTTGAAGACAGCATATACTCGCAGTGCGTGCAGTAGTATGTTGTGCCGCTTGAGTCTATTTTTCTCTCTACGGAACTGCCGCACATGGGGCAGGTGACCACTCCAAGATACCCCCTGCCGTAACACTGGGGACAGGGCGCTGAATTCGACCTGGAGCCGATTCCGCGAGTTACCGGCTTTGTTTTATAGTCATATTGAACCACAAATAGAGGGACGGTGCCGGCGCCATTGCAATTTTTGCAGACAACGTGTCCGATGCCGTCGCAATAACCGCACTTTTTGCCTATGCCATCCTTATCCGTAAATTCTCTTCCGCAGCCGGAACAGAATTTACGGGTAATCTTGGTTTTAGCGTCATAAGTGAAAGTTATTTCGCTGCGGCATTTTGGACATCTGGTTATAAGCGGATACCCTGTGCCCCGGCAGACGACGCACCTGAACCTGCCGGATTTGCACCACATGCATTTCTTTACAGGGCCTTTTGGGGCCTGTTTTACCGTCTCGACGGTTTTTTGCGGAAACAGGTGAGCGCCGTGGTGCAGAAGATAATAGGACAGTCCCGCAACGGCGGCTAAAAAGAGAATGAGCATTAACTTCTTCATATTCCACCCCGGTAAAGTAAAAAGGGCCCCGCCGTTTCCGGCGGGGCCCTCTGCTTCTTACTTTTTCTTTCTTGTGCCTTTAGTCTTGCCTTCCGCTTCAAGCAGCGAACCTTTCCGGTTCATTACCATCGCGAAACCGAGAGCTGCGATACAGCCGACGGCTATCAGGCCTTTCTGCCAGAAGTGCGCATCGCCCCACATTATCACACTTGCCGGCGCGATAGGAGCCAGGATGATGGCAACCAGGTTCATAACCTTAATCATCGGGTTGATCGCCGGGCCCGCCGTATCCTTAAACGGGTCGCCTACGGTATCGCCAATGACCGCTGCCTTGTGGGCATCGGTGCCTTTGCCGCCGAGGAAACCGTCTTCAATCTTTTTCTTGGCATTGTCCCAGAGACCGCCGGTGTTGGACATATAAACCGCCATAAGCTGTCCGACAACTATCGCTCCGACCAGATAACCGCCGAGAGCGCCGACGCCGAGAAGAACCGCGACAAGCACCGGGGTCGCGACCGCGAGAATTCCGGGCCCTACAAGCTCCCTCTGCGCCGCTTCGGTAACGATCGCCACGCAAGGGCCGTATTCCGGCTTCTCGGTGCCTTTCATTATCCCGGGGTGCTGTTTAAACTGCCTTCTTACTTCCATAACAACCAGAGAGGCCGCCCTTCCGACCGCCTTGAGGGCGAACGAAGAGAACAGGAACGGCACGGAAGCGCCGATCATAAGGCCAATGAAGATCTCCGGAAGCTGTATCTGTATTGAACTGCCGATCAGTTTCGCTCCGGCTTCATCTATGAAGGACCTAAAGAGCGCCGTTGCGGCAATGACCGCTGTGGCGATTGCAAGACCTTTAGTGAGAGCCTTCGTGGTATTTCCTATAGCGTCCATCCACGCAAGCGTGTCGGAGGCTTTCTTCGCGTTCAGTTTTGACATCTCAAAAATGCCGTGCGCGTTGTCAGTGATGGGCCCGAAGGTGTCCATCGCGAGGACAAAGCCGGTGGTCGCGAGCAGGCCAAGGCCTGAAAGCGCGACACCGAGAGAAGCCATAGCAAGGCCGTCATTGTGGAATATCACAAGCGAGGCCATGATGGTGGCACAGATCAGAACTATTGCCCAGACCGAAGACTCCATGCCTTCCGCCATACCGTTAAGTATGAGGGTGGCCGGGCCGGTCTTTGACGCAAGAGCTGTCTCGGTGACTGCCCTCTTGTCGGGATGCGTGAAGATGTTTGTAAGGATAAGCGTCGAAATGGAAAGCAAAATTCCGATTGAAGTTACCAGGGAGAACTTGAGCCACAGGTGCGTCCCGGTAAATCCGAAGAGCAGCTTTGAGACAATAAAGAAGGCGATGATGGAAAGTATTGAAGACGCGACATAGCCGTTGACAATAGGCCTCATCGGGTCAAATACTTTCGCTTTGTCGTCTCCCCTTACGCAGAGTATGCCGACGATGGAGGTAACCACGCCGACCGCCCTGATGATAAGCGCGAACATGACGAATTTAAGCGTCATCGCGCCAGCATTGCCGCCCCACGCCTTAAGGAAAGCCGGGTCAGCAAGCATTGAAGCGGAGAGAATAATAGCCGCGACAAGGGTTACTTCATAGGATTCAAACACGTCGGCTGCCATACCCGCGCAGTCGCCCACGTTATCGCCTACGTTGTCAGCGATGGTTGCCGCGTTCCTGGGGTCATCCTCGGGAATGCCTGCTTCCACTTTGCCTACAAGATCCGCGCCTACATCAGCGGCCTTGGTAAAGATTCCGCCGCCGACCCTCATAAAGAGAGCCGCGAGCGATCCGCCGAATCCGAAACCTACCAGGACTTTCATCGCGTCCTGTTTGAAGATCATGAATATTATGGTAGCGCCAAGCAGTCCGAAACCAACCGTGAACATGCCGGAAACCGCGCCCGCCGAGAAAGACACGTTAAGCGCTTTTGAGAAACTGGTAAGAGCGGCGTTCGCCGTCCTTACGTTTCCTTTGACCGCGAGCTTCATTCCGACGAAACCGGCTCCATAAGAGCAGGCAACACCGGCTACGAAGGCCAGCGCTATTCCCCAGGAGAGGAAGGCCCTGTTTGTCGCTTCAAAGGTTGCCACAAGAAGGTTTACCGTTACGGTTCCTTCCACCGCGGCGTTGGTCTTGAAGTAATACATGCAGAGCAGACCGATAAAGATCAAGCCAATGAACACTATCATGATCTTCATCTGCTGCTTGAGGTAAGCCATGGCGCCTTCTTCTATCGCTGTCGCCACGTCAGTCAGGGCCTTAACGCCCGGGGACTGCCTCATTACCTTTATTACATTGAACGCGCCATAGAGTATTGCCACACCTGCCGCGGCAAGAACCCAGTATAACACGCTCCATTCGAACGCCCCGAAAGCGGGCAGCTGAATGGCGGACTTGCTTACGCCAAGCGCGAGCGAACCCAGTTTTGCTGCAAGAGCACCTATCATTGATTTTCCTCCTTCAAAGAATTTTACGCGTCTGCGTTTTCAATCTGGCTTTTTGAAGGCCCTTCGATTACGCAAAGGCCTTTTAATGCTTCTTCAAGCTGTTCCTTGTTTGGAGCCACGCCGTGCCATTCAGGCTTGTTCTCCATGAAACAGACTCCCTTGCCTTTCTCCGTCCTGGCCACTATCATTGTCGGCTTGCCCTTTGTTCCCCTGGCTTCCTTAAACGCTTTAAGGGTTTCTTCTATGGAATGCCCGTCTATTTCTATGACATGCCAGTTGAAGGCCCTAAATTTTTCGACAAGGGGAGATACCCCTTTCACGTCTTCAACTTTGCCGTCTATCTGCAAATTGTTATAGTCAACCCAGGCGACAACATTATCAAGTTTTCTGTGAGCGGAAGTCATTATGGCTTCCCAGACAGAGCCTTCCTGCAGCTCGCCGTCTCCCATAACGCAGAAAACCCTTGAATCGCTGCCGTCCATTTTCAAACCCATAGCGGTGCCGTTGGCAACGCCAAGCCCCTGGCCGAGCGATCCGGCCGAAATCTCTACGCCCGGGGTCTTTAACATATGAGGATGCCCCTGAAGGCGGCTGTGAAGTTTTCTAAGCGTTAAAAGTTCCGGCACAGGAAAATATCCGCTTTCGGCAAGAGCAGCGTAAAGCACGGGACACGCGTGCCCTTTTGAAAGGAAGACCCTGTCCCTGTCGGGCCATTTGGGATTCTTGGGATCATGCCTTAATTCCGCGAAATAGAGCGCCGCGAAAAAGTCAGCAGCGGAGAGAGAACCGCCGGGATGCCCGGAACCGGCAGCGTTGAGCATCTCAAGAATGTCCTTCCTGATTGCCATTGCTTTGTCTTTAATATATTTAAGGTCCGGTTTGCTGTTCTTTCCCTGGAACATTTTCCCTCCGCTTTACAAGACTGCAAAACAGAATGATTACTCTAATCAATGCAATCAAACTTTAGTTGATTACTCAGATTCACAAAACAAATACGCAGATTAATTTAAAACCATCACAATCAATGTTTCATCCCTATCTAATCTGTGTAATTTTACTTTCTAATCCGCGTAATCAGATTAAACTATGGACCACGCCTTCGTCCACGCTCTCTTCGCGTCAGCCAGAACCAATTCCGGATCTTCTTCCGGGAGCGGCTTCACTTCAAAGCTGATAATTGGCGCTTTTGCGCTCGGCTTCTTGCTAAGGTAGCCGATTTTGAAAAGATTCCTGACGAAATCAGCGAGATCTTCAACCGTATTTTCCGCGCCGGGGAAGCTGAATCTCGGGTGATTGTCCCCGTAGGCGGGAGTATTTGTGTCTTTTACGTAGCAGTTGCCGACATGCACGTGAGTAAGCACCTTCCTGACCGCGCTCAAGGCAAAGGCATTCTTTTCTTTGAGCAGGGGCAGGTGTGAAAGATCAACAGTCAGCCCGAACTCGGGGAAACCTTTCTTAACTTCAGCGGCAATCTCTGCGGAGAACTTTGAACCGCCGACAAAACACTTTTTGTCGACTGTTTCATCAAAGGTTTCAAGAGTCAGCGCCACGCCTTTCGATTTAGCGTAAGCGCAAAGCTCGCGAAGCGAGGCAAGCAGAGCAGCCTTCGCGGCAACTTTTTTGTCTTCCGACGGCATCGGGCCTGAAAGTATCGCTATTTTCTCGGCCTTAAAAAAAGCCGCGTCATCAATGGATTTCTTTACATCTTCAACAGCCTTCTTTCTTTCTTCCTCAACGGTCGCGTTAATATTGAGTTTCCCGCCGAGCAGCGGAGGCTGTCCTGCGACCACAACCCTTATACCTGAGGAATCAAGAACTTTCTTCATCTGGTCCTTCAGCAAAGGGTCGGCGACCCTGACTATCTCAATAGCGTTCCAAAAGCTGTCCTTGCAGATTATGCGGGCCGTGTCAACGACCGTGCCGTAGTTTTTTACATACCCCGGAAAAGCCATCCCGTGGATGATTCCGACGCTTACATGTCCATGCCATAGTTCCTTCATAAAGCCTCCTTGAAATTCAAATCACAAATCTCAAGCACCAAATCACAAACAAAAACAAAGAATTAAAATTACTTCAATATTTTTGATATAAAGTTCTTCTCGAGCCTCGCGTATTCCTGGAGCGGGCCGCCGATAAGAGGAAGCACGTAGTCTATGAACTTTTCGGTAACGCCCATGCCGTCAGCGGCGATAAATTCCGCCGGTATCTTTCTCTCTTTGTTGGCGATGTTGGAGAGTTCGGTCAAACCGGTCACGCACTTGTAGGGCTTATTGGACTCGCGGATAAGCGTCACCATCAGCCCGCTCTTGCCGTTAACCGCGTGTTCAACCGCCTTCGCGCCTGACTGGTAGGCCTCTTCGACATCCAGCTTAGACTGCATCACGCCCGAGACCCTTTGAATGGTTCCCGGCTTGTCGCATCTCGCCTTAATCTTCAAGCCTTCGGCAATCATGCTCACGAGCGACTCGCCTACGCCGCCGAGCTGTTTGTGCCCGAACTTATCCGTATCAATTGACCTCTTTGAGGAAGTCAGGTATTCGCCTTTCTCGTCCTTCAGGCCCTCGCAGCAGGTTATGACAACATAGCCCAGTTTCTTGTAAACTTTGTCAACCGCGGCAAGGAATTTATCCTGGTTAAACGGAACTTCAGGGAGCAAAATGATGTGGGGCGCGTCGTTCTCTTTCTGTTTCGCGAGGACGGTCGAGGCGGTAATCCAACCGGCATTCCTTCCCATTGTTTCAATTACCTTGATAGTGTCGCTCGTGTAAATAGCTTCCGTGTCCAACCCCGCGTCCCTGACGGACTGCGCGAGCCATCTCGAAACAGAACCGTAGCCGGGACAGTGATCCGTAACCGGGAGGTCATTGTCAACGGTCTTGGGCAGGCCCATAACCATCATTTCGTAGTTGAGTTTCTTGGAAATCTCGAACATCTTGTTCGCGGTATCCATTGAATCGTTTCCGCCGGCGATGAAGAAGTACCTGATATTGTGCGCTTCAAGCACCTTAAGAATCTTGCCGTAGTCTTCTTCCTTGAGTTTCTGCCTGCTGGAGCCAAGCAGCGACGAGGGAGTCTGTTTGAGAAGTTCAATGGTCCTCTTGCTTTCCTTGTTTAAGTCTATCATGTTTTCGTTAAGGACGCCGAGGATGCCGTTTATGGAACCGTACATTCCGGTTATCTGAGAGTGTTTCGCGGCTTCCTGGATGGCGCCGCAGATGCTGCTGTTAATTACCGCCGTCGGTCCTCCCGACTGGGCGAATACCGCGTTTCCTTTAAGAACCATGGCCCTCTCCCTTAATTAGGATGTAAGTGTTTTAAGAACAAAAAAAAGCAGGGGCTTTCGCCCCTGCCGTTTACTTGATGTATTTTGTCAAAGCGTCCAGATTCATATCCCTGTTCTTCATGATAAAGTCCACTGCCTGTTCCTTGTTAAAGCCGTTGTGCACGACTTTATTGACCGCAAGCGCCGCGGCAAGAGGATCGTCGTTGCCCGGGAAGAGTATATTCCTGCCTACCAGCGCGCCCCTGATAGTCGCTCCGGCTTTCATGCCGTCAGCAAACTCGCCTATAGTTCCGGTAGGGTCGCCTTTCGCTTCGCCGCCGAGCATGAGCATCGGGAGAGTGGTCGCTTTCGCGATCTTTTCATAGTTGTCAGCCGTGGGTATTTTCAGCCAGAGGTTTCTGGAAGAATCTCCCATCGCCGAAGCAACTCCGATAATCTTTATCATTTCCGCCAGTGATTTCTGGACCTTGTAGCCGTCGCTGGTTACATAGAGCGGTTCAAGGAAGCAGGGAATCTCATATTTATTGAGCTGGCTGATGAT
This sequence comes from Candidatus Firestoneibacteriota bacterium, assembly GCA_903915125.1. Lineage (GTDB taxonomy): Bacteria > Oederibacteriota > D2-FULL-39-29 > D2-FULL-39-29 > CAIOVX01 > CAIOVX01. The sequence continues at coordinate 14,944 of CAIWRR010000127.1, forward strand.
ATCCGAACAGTACAGGAGAGTTTTCGCGGAATCTTTGTTCGTGGGGTCAAGCCTAAGCATTATCTTCGCGCCGTCAAGCCTGAGCGCGCGGAGGGAGTCAACCGAGAAGCAGGTAAAGGTGTCATCCATCTCGAACGCCGTGCCGGCAAGGCCGCCGCGGTTCATGGAGCCGAGCATTACCTTGTCATCAAGGAAGGAAGCCCCGCCTTTTTGTTTTACAAGGTAGTTTACGATAAAGAGGTCTTCAATGATATCGGTAGTCGCCATTATTCCGTCAAACTCCGGGTTGGTCACAACGCGCAGAACCCTCCCGAGATACTCCTGCCTGTTGCCCATCGCTATCGGATCGTCGCCGTTCTTATTCACCATCCTGCCCGGATGATCCGCGGCAAGCACGGTCAATTTTCCGTCCTTTGTTATTTTCTTTCTCTTCTTGCGGGCAGACGCTTCCTTGAGGATAATTTCCGGGTTGTTTACCCTGACTTCGGTGATCTGGTTGAAGATGCTCTCCGGAAAGAACTTCTTCAAGTCAAACTGATAGTTTCCCAATTCATACGCCATTTTAAACCCTCCCTTTCCTGATTTTTAGATGCAAGAAACCCGCCGAGGCAGGCTAAACAAGTAGGATTATACAATAAGAAAAGGCTTAAAATCAATAGGATTCTCAGGCAAAAAGATAGGGTTTTTTAACGATATATTGACAAATTGCCGGCGAAGAAGAGTTATTTTCTCTTTTGACGGCCGAGCTCTCTGGCCTTTTCTGCAAGTTTCTTAACGACGAGAGATGGGGCAAACTGGCGGATATCCCCGCCTAAAAGGCCTATCTCCTTCGTCATGCTGGAACTCAGATAAGTGTACTTCTCGGAGGGCATCATATAGACAAAATGGAGGTCTTTGTAGAGTTTCCGGTTCATCAGTGCCATCTGGAATTCGTATTCAAAATCAGAGATAGCCCGCAGGCCCCTTACAATCGTTGTTCCTTTTTCCTGCTTTGCGAAATCAACCAGCAGGCCGTCAAAACTCTTAATGACTATCCTCTTATCGCTCCGGACAGCCCTCTTTATCATATCCATCCGCTCTTCCACGGAAAAAAGGGGTTTTTTGTGTGGGTTAACAACAATGGCTATAGTCAGCTTTTTGAAGATCTCCAGGCTGCGATTGATAAGATCAAGGTGTCCATTCGTGATAGGATCGAAACTTCCCGGATAGATTGCTTTTGTTTCTCTCATTTTTTTGCCTTCCTTAGGAAAGTCAGGTAGGTCCCTCCGTATCTCTTTTCTTTTACCTTCTCAAATGCCGGAATTTCCGGGACTTCGTCCTTACTGTCTCTCTTGAACACCATAACGCCTTCGTTCCCGAGAATATCATGACTTTCAAGGCTTTTCAAGATTAAACTTACCTGCCCGGAAAGGTAAGGCGGATCAATGATTATGATATCAAACTTCTCTCCGGCTTTTTCCAGTTGTTCCACGGCCCGCTCGGCATCCGTCAGGTAGCACTCCACCTGAGAGGAGAACCCGAGCAGGGCGGCGTTCTCTTTTATTGTCTTAATACAGTCCGGTTCGTTGTCAGAAAAAACAGCCTTCGCCGCTCCACGGCTGACTGCCTCAAGCCCCAGGTTGCCGCTTCCCCCGTAGAGGTCAAGCACTCTGGCTCCGCCGATTTCATATTTCAATATCTCAAAGAGGGCCATTTTGACTTTTCCGGCAGAAGGAACTATAGGAAGGCTCTTGGGTATTTTTATGTGCCTGCCTCCCGCCGTACCGCTTATTATGCGCATTTTTCACTTCCTCTCAACTTACTGTTATGAGCTCCATATCCTTGCTGAACCGTTTGTCAAAGAATAAACGGATTTTTATATTTTCTTCCGCGGCAAGCTTCGGATCCGCGTCTATGATGCGGAACGCCTCCTGCCTGGCGGAAATCAATATCTCCCTGTCGCGCGAGAGATCCATATATTTGAGGTCAAGTTCTCCGTGCTGGCTGGCCCCGAAAAGTTCTCCGGGCCCGCGTATCTCGAGATCCGCTTCCGCGACCTCGAATCCGTCATTGGTCTTTTCCATTATCTTGAGCCTCTTGAAAGCGTCACTGGTGACATTCCAGCTGGTAAGCAGAAAACAGAATGATTTTTTTGCTCCCCTGCCGACTCTCCCGCGGAGCTGGTGCAGTTGCGCAAGCCCGAACCGTTCGGTATGCTCTATAACCATAACCGTGGCGTTGGAGACATCTATCCCGACCTCTATCACGGTAGTCGCGACCAGAATATCAATCTTCTTCTCTTTGAATTCCCTCATCGCGGTCTCTTTCTCTTCTCCGGACATGCGGCCGTGAATCAGGCCGACATTTCTCCCTTTAAACACTTCGTTTTTCAGGTACACATAGTCTGTTTCAGCCGCCTTAAGCATTAACTTCTCTGATTCCTCAACAAGCGGATAAACTATAAACGCCTGCTCGCCCGCGGCAACTTTATTCC
>CAIWRR010000128.1 GCA_903915125.1 Candidatus Firestoneibacteriota bacterium
AAACATCACTACAACCGCAATCATCTTCTTCATTTACTCCTCCTTGGTACTACTTTTTTGGGTTTTAGACCTCGATGATTTTATCAAAATTGAACCGCGCTTTCAATCAAAAGAACGTAAAAAATTTAACAATTTTTATCCTATAAATTCCATCCGGCCGCCTATCATGGCGGGCATATGCCCTTGTTTTTACAGGGTTTTTGCTATCCACACCAAAACAAGACGCGCCATATCCTTCTGCCCGCAATTATCAAGGTGTATTTTATCCGGGGCGAGGCGTAAATCGGGGGTTCCGGAATTCATTACCGCGTAAGTATCTATAAGGTCGAGATTGAAGCGGGAAGCAAGTTTAGTTTGAACGGCAACCACCTCTCGCTCATAAACTTCCTGCTTGAAAGCCCTTATAACCGTTCCGGAGAGCAGTACGGGTTTCACGCCGTTCTTTTTTAGTGTTTTTATCATTTGCTCCATTGTCCGGCGGAATTTCTTCATCCATTTCATCTCTTTTCCGCCCTTGGTCCAGAACAGGTCATTTCCACCGAACAGTATCACGCAGTATTCCGGTTTGTGCGCGAGAACATCCTTCTTTAAGCGGGCGAGACCCTGCCAGCTCGTGTGCCCGCCTATACCTGAATTAATTATTTCCACACGCTTGTTGTATTTCCTGTAAAGTTCTTTGAGTATGTCGGGATAGCCGGCATTAGCCCCCCAGTGAAGCGTTGTCATGAGGGAATCACCCAGGAAAACTATTCTTGTCTTCTTCGTCTTCTTCAGAATTACTTTCAGGTCAGGGTGCTGCGCGATAAACTCTTCGGCTATCTGCTTCGGGCCTCTGATTCCTGCAATTTTCTCTCCCCAGCAATTTATCTTCCTAAACTGCAGGTACATTTCCTGCTCATCGCACTTGAAACCCTTTCTTCTGTAGCCGCGGGCAACCGTCCTCTTCGCGGCATAGCGCAGAGTTTCCTCCGTATTTGAAACGCCAAGCTCAGCGAAGGTAACAGGAAAACCCGCTTCAAAACTAAACTTCATCATAACCTGAAGGTCAGTTCCATCAAGGTTCATTTCCTGTGTAATCTCAATCAACCTCGCAAACGGCAGAAGATTGAACTTTGCAGGGTCTTTCTTTGAAAACTTTCTTACGGTATCACTAACCGCCGCCGCAACAATCTTCATATTCTTATCCATTTTTTCTCCTTCTTTCCGTTTTCAGTTTTTCCCGAACATACCTCACAAATTGCCGCTTTTGACTTTTCCCGCCTTATTTTATAAACGCTATTCTGTTATACCGGACCTAGTCCGGCATGAATTAGATCTTACCTTAAAAACCCACAAGTTCAATAAGGAAGTGCAACACTTAGGAGGTTATGATAACCTAAGTGTCTATGAAAAAGCAATATAAGCACTTCAGTATCGAAGATCGAGATTTGTTATGTGCGTATCACAATCAAGGCCTAAGTATCTCAAGAATAGCAGTGTCCTTGGGCCGAAACAAGTCTTCCATTAGCAGGGAGCTTAAACGAAACAGTTCTCCCAAGTTTAGTTCATACCTTGCTAATCGGGCTCACAGTAGAGCAAAAGACCGAAAGCGCAAAGCCGGTAAACGACCGAGGCTGAAAAACCACAACCTCAGAAGCCTGGTAATCCGGCATCTAAAGAAAGGCAGATCTCCGGAACAGATATCCGGGTATCTGCGGGCAAATGGCAAGAAGGCTACCATCAGCGCAGAAGCAATCTATCAGTATATCTATGCAAGCGCTACGAGGAAAAACTGTAATCTCGTGCCATACTTGGCCAGAAGCCACAGGATACGGTATCATCGGTGGCATTCTCACAAGCATAGAAAACTCCATATACCAAATAGAGTTTCAATCAAAGAGCGGCCGACATATGCAAAAGGGCTCGAGCCCTACGGACAGTGGGAAGCTGACACTGCCGGTATCACGGGCAAAGGAGCCAAAGTAGTAATAGCAGTCGAAAAGAAAAGCTTACTGGTAAAACTAAACAAGGTTGAGAAGAGAACCAGTAAAACTTTTCGAATAGCAATCAACAAAATGCTGTGCAGGTATCCAAACTATATGCTCGATACAATGACATTTGACAATGGCCGAGAGAATATCGAGCACGAGCAAATAGCAAAGACTCTCGGTGTTAAAACATATTTCTGTGAACCTTACCATAGCTGGGAGAAAGCAACTGTTGAAAACACTCTATCCCGGTTTAGAAGGTTCTTTCCAAAGAAGACAAATTTTGATACTATTACGAACAAAGCAATCAAGAGGGTTGAAAGAATCATGAATAACACCCCTCGCAAGAAACTTTGTTTCAAAACACCTTTACAGGTATTTAATGCGGGTGTTGCACTTCCACATTGAATGTTGCAGTTCATAAGGTTTATAAGGTTTGTAAGGTTTATAAAGTAAGGGCGAAAACAGGACAAAAAAGGAGGAGACATGGAGAAAGCAAAGAAGCTGGTTTTGGATGTTCCTGATTTTCCGAAAAAAGGAATCATATTTAAGGATATTACTCCCCTGCTTGCGAGCCCTAAGGTTTTGCGCGAGCTGATTGAAAAGTGGGTCAAACAGAACAAGAAAAAAGGCATCACAAAGGTAGTGGCGATGGAATCCAGAGGTTTCCTTTTCGGCGTTCCGGTGGCTATCGGCTTGAAAGCGGGATTCGTTCCGGTAAGAAAACCGGGAAAGCTTCCTAGGAAAACCTTAAAAGAAACCTACCAGCTTGAATACGGCACTGATTCGCTTGAGATGCACGAGGATGCCATCAAAAAGGGCGACAGGGTTCTAATAGTTGACGATGTGCTGGCGACCGGCGGAACCGCGGATGCCGTCAGGAAACTGGTTGAAAAAGCCGGAGGCAAGGTCGCGGGACTTTCCTTTTTCATTGAACTCGGTTTTCTTAAAGGGAAGGAAAAACTGAAAGGATTTGAAGTCAGCTCGTTTATTAAATACTAAAACAAATTAGATTGCGCAGATTAGGAAAAAGATTACGCGGATTATTCCGCGATGAGGCGGTTATGGAAGAAGACATGCAGGCAAAAGAGGTTAAGGGTGTAAAGGCAAGAAAGATTGTGTTCTTTCAGATTGCCTCGATACCTCTGCTTGCGGCAATATTGATGATTGTCGTTCACTTGGTAAAGCAGTGCACCTGGATGATCGTGCTGGAAACGGCTGCCGGAACCCTGCTGTTCATTGCCGCCGTAAACCTTATTCTGAACATCCTTTCGATAGTTTCAGGAAAGAACCTTTCCTTCCCCATCAGGACGAATTTTATGCTGACCCGCATGCTCCTGCCTTCTTCATTGCTTATGGGGCGCGCGCTTTTCTCTCATGATGTTCTGCACAAGTCTTTTATCACCTACAGCAACAAGGTCGTTAACTCAAAAAACGCAAAATTCAAGGGTCACGAAATACTCCTATTGCTTCCGCGTTGTATACAGAATGCTGATTGCAAGAACGCGGTCATAAAAGATATACTGCTGTGCGCTTCCTGCGGCAAGTGCGATGTGTCCGAGATAAACAAGATAATTGCCGGTACGGGAATCAAAGCCGCGGTCGTGACAGGCGGCACTCAGGCAAGAGCCCTGTTGTCCGAGTTAAAGCCCAAAGCGGTGATAGCCGTAGCCTGCGAGAGAGAACTTGTGAGCGGAATAATCGATTCCCATATGGTTTATGTGTATGGTCTGCTTAATGTCAGGCCAAACGGTCCGTGTTATAACACCCGGGCTTATATGCCGGACCTTAAGGGCACGATAGATTCCATCCTGGAAAAGTGAACTTCCGGCTCTGATGTTTTTTAAAGGGAGACTTATGGTTAAAGCAGTGAAATTTGAATGTTTCTCGGGAATTTCCGGCGATATGGCGCTCGGCGCGTTCGTTGATGCCGGGGTCTCTTTTGTTTTTCTGTGTTCCGAACTGAAGAAGTTGCACCTTCACGAGTTCTCGCTTGTTAAAAAGAAAGTCAGGCGCGCCGGCATAAGCGCTACAAAAGTTGATGTTGTGATAAAGCACGGGCATTATCACTCTGGACACGAAGAGCATCACCACCACGCTCACGCCAAATACTCCGAAATAGTAAAAGTCATAAAAAAGAGCGGGCTCTCCGCGGAAGTGAAGAAAAGATCTCTCTCGATGTTTGAGCGGCTTGGCGCTGCCGAAGCAAAAATCCACGACTGCCCGATTGAAGAAGTGCATTTTCACGAGATTGGCGCCGTTGATACTATCGCGGATATCTGCGGGGCTGCCGTATGCATGGACTATCTCGAAATCGAAAGGGCCTTCGCTACAAATATAGACTGCGGAGGGAATATCACAATCAATTCGTCGCACGGCGCGCTTCCGAACCCGGCTCCGGCGACCGTGGAGCTTCTTAAAGGTTTTGAATACAGGCAGAGCGACATCCCTATGGAGCTTGTCACGCCTACCGGCGCCTGTATTCTTGCGGAATACGCCGAGAACGGCATGCCATATCCGATAGTTCCGCTGTCAGCGGGCTACGGCGCGGGGGGGAAAGATATAGAGAGCCGCCCAAATGTATTAAGAATCACAATCGGAGAGGCTAACGCTATTCCCGGCGAAAGATCCGGAGGCGAGAGCGAGACCGCGGTGATAGAAGCCAATCTTGACGACATGCTTCCGCTTGCTTTTGAGTCTGTGATGGAGAATCTCTTCGCGGCGGGGGCCCTGGACGTCTTCTTCAGCCAGATACAGATGAAGAAGAACAGGCCGGGCGTCAAACTCACGGTTATTTGCGAAGTGGAGGATATCAAGAAGCTCTCAGCCGTGATATTCCGCGAAACGACTACCTTCGGGGTCCGTTTCTACAAGACCGGCCGCATGACTTTAGAGCGAAATTATGTGCCGGTAACAACAAAATTCGGCAAAATACGGATCAAGACAGGCTCGCTGGGAGGCGAATTGATGTCAGCTTCGCCGGAGTACGCTGATTGCAAGAAACTTGCCGCCGCGAAAAAAATCCCTCTTAAGATTATTTACGAAGAGGCAAAAAGAGTTTTCAAGGCAAAGTAAGCCCGCCAATTTCACTTTATTTGGCAAGTTCTTAACTGCCCGCGTCTTCTCCTACCATATATGGTGGTTTGCTCCGGCGTGTGTGACTGCCTGTAGACGGCTCTCGTTTGACCTAACGCCTCAGAAATGTAGCAAAATTATGCAAATATTTCAAAAAGGATGTTGACAACAAAGGCCTCTTTCTATATAATCTTACTTCCGACTTCACGGCTGAAGCCGGCTTTTTGATATTTTATTATAATTAGTTTGGGATAAGACACGGTGATTGCCCGCAGGGTTCTGCTATTCGCCCATGTAGCTCAGTTGGTAGAGCACATCCTTGGTAAGGATGAGGTCATCGGTTCA
>CAIWRR010000129.1 GCA_903915125.1 Candidatus Firestoneibacteriota bacterium
ATATTGCTTTTTCATAGACACTTAGGTTAACATAACCTCCTAAGTGTTGCACTTCCTTATTGAACTCGTGACCTTACGAACCTTACAAACTTTACAAACTTTTATCTCTTATACCTTTTCGCTTTTACCGCCCCTATCCTTCTGGCCCTGCTCTTTTTCTCCGCATACGACAACGGCTCATCCTTTATCAGCGTCGAAGGAATGAACCCGCTCTCGTTCATCTTGCCTATCTGCGATTTAAAATGGCGTATCCTGTCCCGGACGGCCGCGGCTTTTTCAAACTGGAGCTTCTTCGCGTAGCCCTGCATCTCGGCCTCGAGCTCGGAGAGCAGTTTCGGGATCTCGTCCGCGGTTAAATACTCGCCGCCTTTTTCCGCGGCAATCGGCACGGTGAAGTAATCCTGCTCGTAGACGCTGTTTAGTATTTCTCTTATCTGTTTCTTGATGGTCGCGGGGGTGATGCCGTGTTTTGTGTTGTAAGCCCTCTGCACTTCACGTCTGCGGTTGGTTTCAGAAACTGCGCGGTTAATCGAGCCGGTCATTTTATCCGCGTAAAGAATAACGCGTCCGGCCACATTCCTTGCCGCGCGTCCGATGGTCTGGACGAGAGAGGTTTCTGACCTTAAAAAACCTTCCTTGTCGGCGTCAAGAATAGCCACGAGCGATACTTCAGGCAGATCCAACCCTTCGCGGAGCAGGTTTATTCCGACCAGCACATCAAAATCTCCTGCGCGGAGCGATTGCAGAATCTTTATCCTTTCAAGGGTTTCAATGTCGGAGTGGAGGTATTTGGCCCGTACTCCTATATCCTTGAGGTAGTCGGTAAGTTCCTCGGCCATTTTCTTGGTAAGCGTCGTGGCGAGGACCCGCTCGCCTTTATCCACCACGGTTTTTATCTCGCCGATGAGGTCGTCAATCTGCCCCGTGGCCTTCTTTATTGAAACCTCGGGATCCATAAGCCCTGTGGGGCGGATTATCTGCTCAATCGGCTTGCCCGAGGCCTTAAGTTCATAATCGGCGGGGGTGGCGGAAACATAGAGTATCTGGGGGATTCTCTTCTCAAATTCCGGAAACTTCAAGGGCCTGTTGTCTATTGCCGAAGGGAGGCGGAAGCCGTATTCAACCAGGTTTGTCTTCCTGGCGCGGTCGCCTTCGTGCATGCCCCGTATCTGAGGCAGGGTTATGTGGCTCTCATCCACCACAATCAGCCCGTCTTTCGGCAGGTAATCCACCAGCGTGAAGGGCGGCTCCCCGGGCTTTCTTCCGTCAAGGTGGCGCGAGTAGTTTTCAATGCCTTTGCAGGTCCCGACTTCCAGCATCATCTCCATGTCAAAGCGGGTGCGCTGTTCCAGTCTTTGCGCCTCGACAAGTTTGTTGAGCTTCTTCAATTCCGCGAGCCGGACCTCAAGCTCGGCTTCAATGTTTTTCACGGCCGCCTTAAGCTGGTCGGGAGGGGTGACCCAGTGCGCCGCGGGGAAAATGACGGCGTTCTTCATCCGTTTCTTCACTTCCGCGGAGAACCCGTCTATCTCCGTGATTTTTTCTATGGTGTTGCCATCATACTGCACGCGTATCACCGTGTCCGCCGCCGAAGGGAAGATGTCAATGGTATCGCCTTTCACGCGGAAGGTTCCGCGGTAGAGGTCCATGTCGTTCCTGATGTATTGTATCTCGACAAGCTTTGAGAGCAGCCGGTCCATATGCAGATTCTGCCCCTCTTCAAGCGCGAGGTGCATATTTTGATAGGTTTCGGGCGAGCCGATGCCGTAAATGCAGGAAACGCTGGCAACGATAATGCAGTCTCGCCTGGTAAGAATGGACGCGGTTGCGCTATGGCGCAGTTTGTCTATCTCGTCGTTGATGGAAGCGTCCTTTTCTATATATGTGTCCGTGGAAGGAAGGTAGGCCTCCGGCTGGTAATAATCGTAGTAGCTGACAAAGTATTCAACGGCGTTCTCGGGGAAGAAAGACTTGAACTCCCCGTAGAGCTGGGCCGCAAGGGTTTTGTTGTGGGAAATTATCAGCGTCGGTTTCTGCGTCGCGGCAATGACATTTGCCACGGTAAAGGTCTTGCCGGAGCCTGTTACGCCGAGCAGGGTCTGGTTTCTTTCGTTTGCCCTGACGCCATTGACGAGTTTTTCTATCGCCTGAGGCTGGTCCCCTGTCGGGCTGTATTCGGATACGAGTTTAAAGTCCATTCGTTCATTTTAATCCATTTATGCGGTGCTTTCAAGCCATATACCCGGCGGGTTGCTGGTTAAATATATATGTCATATAAAATGACAATTCAATTGACAAATAAAATGACAAGTTGTATCCTGTTTTAGGTTGAAGCGGATTTAACATTGCAATGATCCAGCGGAGGCGGAGTATGAGAAGGGTAGAAGAACCGGCGACCTATTATGGCGCATCTGAACTTAGAATCAGTTTTGATAAGATCCTGGCTGAGGCGATGACAAGGCGGGTTATTATTGAAAAAAGGCATAAACC
>CAIWRR010000130.1 GCA_903915125.1 Candidatus Firestoneibacteriota bacterium
CTTCCGCAGAGCAACCGGAGATAAACATCAAAATCATAATCAAGACAGAAACGTTCTTCATTTAGACTTCTCCGTTAAACCCTTCCTGACGCTGTCCCCTCTTCCCTTTCCGACTGTCCGACCGACAGACTCAATTCGCCTGGTCAGGCAGGGATAGCAGTCCCTCGTGCCTTCGTTTGTGCAAATCTTGTCCGGATAGATTTCGTAAAGCTTGCGGAATTCAGAGGGAGAGACATTCGGCATAATGACATTCGCGCCGCACTGAAGCGCTTTCTCTCTTCCAAGCGGATCCATAGTTCCGGCGGCGGTCGTCGCCGGCATGTGGGTATTAAGCGTTACTATCCTGGCAAGCGCCAGAGTCTTGAGCATTTTTTCCAGAACCGGTTTTTTCACGCCCTTAAGCGGAGTTTCGGGGTGGGGAAGAAAAACGCTGATGCTGACCATATCAAGTTCAAGCTCTTTGCAGAGCAGGATGTCGTCCACGAGGTCTTCGTCCGTCTGCCCGGGGAAGCCTACAAGGTTTCCCGACCCGGCCTGGAAACCGAGCTTCTTCAGGTTCTCAATGCATTTGAGACGGTCTTTCAGTTCGCTCCACGGGCGGAAGTTTTTATAAAGTTTTTCGTTGGAAGTTTCAAATTTGAGGAGGTACCTGTCTGCGCCCGCTTCCCGGAGGGCTTTGTAATCGTCAAAGGGAAGTTCTCCCACGGAAAGAGTAACAGCCATTCCCATTCCGCTTATTTCCGTAACTATTGAGCAGAGCTCCCTTATAGGGACGGGGCTTCCCTCGCCGGATTGAAGGACCACAGTTCCTATCTCAAATTCCTTTGCTACTGCAACTGATTCCATAATTTCTTCGCGGCTGAGCGTGTACCTGGAAAGCTTTGTATTTGAAGCCCTAAGCCCGCAATAATGGCAGTCCCGGGCGCAAATGTTGGAGAATTCTATAATGCCGCGCAGGTACACGCAGTCACCCATATACTCGCGCCGCACCGCGTCCGCCTCCGCAAAAAGAGCGGCGACTTTTGCGGGATCATCCTCCCTCAGCCTTTGGGCCAGTATGTCTTTTGTGTAATTTCTCATATTTGATTATCTCAGAATCCCAGGACGGCTTCCATGATATATACCCTACTTGGAAAGCGCTTTTAGCGCCGTAATCTCCGCGGCTATCTGCTTTCTCCAGATAATAGCGTCGTATTCATTCTTGTCAGCGGTTCCGCCAATATCTGTCGCGCCGCAGTAAATATCAACCTTTTCCTTGATAGAGGAAAGCAAGGATGCAGCCTTTTTGGCTTCGGACTTTTGCGCCGCGGTTCCTTCCTGCGCTTTCCTTAGCTCCTGTTCCAATGTATAGATGTAAGCGTGGTCGTCTATCCCCTCGGAACACCATTCATAATTCGGGCTTGGAATCATCTCCCCTTTCAGAGGATATACTATTCCGGCATAAGGGTCTCCCGCCCTGCACGTGCTCCAGGTCGTCGGCTCCCTTGAGGTATTTTCGTCCCAGCAGGTGTAGGCCCATTCTATCCTGCCGCGCGAGCCGTTCTTCCACATTACAAACCCGAATGAAGCACGCGACCTTCCGCTGTTGTAAAACCAGAGCGGTTTGTTCAGCTCCCGCGTCCTGGAGATTATTCTCTCGTTATGAGACCAGCAGTGCGGGGCAATAATATCGAACATATCCGCTATGGAAACGTAATCGACTTTTCCGTCGTTGTCGCGCATCGGATCGTTCCAGAGCACGGCGTCCGGGACTTGCCTTGCGAGTTTTACAAGTTTCGTTGCTGAAGCAAGGCTTCGGCCCGGTTCCTCCTCTCTTATTTCATCCGCGAGATGAAAGTAGATTTTTACGCCTTTCTTTTTTGCCCAATCATTAAGTTGTCTGATTCCGTCAACATAAGCGGAATTGAACTCGGTGGAAAACTGCTCGGCGTTTTTTAAGCGCGGGGCGCCCATAAGGTTTAAGTTACCGGCAAAACCGTACTTTTTCACCAGCGCGGCGGCCTTATCCAGTTCTGAAAAATCTATCCTGCACTTTCCTTCTGCCGCCTCAGCGACTACTCCCGGAAACCCGTGAATGGAATTATTCCCGTGTTTCGCGTAATCCGCGAACGCCGCGTCCGTAAAATTCATGGCGAACCAGCCAAACTGCATCCCCGGGTCGCGGAGCAGTTTAAACGGCAGGACCTCTATGGCCAGCGGAATTTTTAACGCCTGCCGGCCGGCGGCTTTAAGCGTTATTTCCGCGCTGTATTTTCCGGGAAGCGCGTCTTCCGGGGTTTCAAGTGTTATCCAGAGCTGCCTGGTAACGCCCTTGTAAAGTTTCACGGGATTCTGCCTTATTATCATCTCGGGGCGAAGCTGCGAGACCCCGAAATCAACGGCCTTAATCAGATGCTTTACGGCGCGGATGTCAAACGCCGCCGCGGGTATGACCGCCCCCCCGCATTTGGCGTCGCTGACGCTTACGGTTACTTCGCCGTCATCCAGCGGAACAAGCCCGACGGTAACCGGCTCCCTTTCACCCGGGGTTGTCTCTATCTTAAAACCGCCAAGGTCAAGCTCGGATTTGTTTGGATTTGAGTTGAAATAGACAGGGTACATATAATGCCTGTTAAACGCTGTAAATCCGCGCGCTTTATCTTCCGCGGAAGGGTCAACCGCCGGGTTGTCCTGCTTAACTTCGCTTAGATAGAATTTATCTATGCGAAGGCTTAACCGCAGCGTGCTTCTCAATCCCTCGGAGAGCATTTCATCCGCTTCTTTCTTGCACCCTGGTTCAAGCTGTGTTGCCGCGCAGGCCGCAAGAGGAATGAGGAGCAATACCGCGCAAAAGCATTTCCTCAGCCAATTCATTTTACCTCCGGCTTGCTGAAAAATATCCCGCGACGCGCAATTTTACTTGTCGTTTGAACCGAAAAACCCGCCTTAAGGCGGATATCTTCGGAGGAACTTCCTACCAGAACCGAATATTTTCCCTCTTCAATAACAAAATTCATTTTATCGTCGTAGAACGCAAGCTGCTCGGGATTCAATGTCAGCTTTACCGACTTTGCCTGCCCCGGGGCAAGCTTCACTTTCGCAAAACCTTTAAGTTCCTTAACGGGACGGACCACGCTTCCCACTTCGTCCGCTATATAGAGCTGGGCCGTTTCAAAGCCCGCCCGCGTTCCGGTGTTTTTCACCTTAAAAGAGACTGAAAACTCTTCCCCGCGTCTTATGGTTTTCGCGCTGAGTTTCAGCCCTGAATACGCGAACGAAGTGTAGGAGAGGCCGTGCCCGAAAGGATAAAGGGGCAGGGCGTCGTTATCAATATATTTTATCCGGCAGGAGCGCTTTCTGCTGTAATGTACAGGCGCCTGGCCGCCCGCTTTCGGAAGCGAGATTGTCAGCTTCCCGGAGGGGTTCACCTCGCCAAACAGGACTTCCGCGACCGCCCGCGCGCCTTCGTCCGCCGGATACCACGCGGAAAGAATTGCGTCGCATTTCTTTTCGATATTTCCGAGGGCCAGCTGCCGTCCCGAGAGATACACCAGGATAAGCGGCTTCCCGAATTTTTTTAGTTCGGCAATAAGCTCCGCCTGCACGCCGGGAAGCCCGGTCTCAGTCCGGTCGCAGCCCTCGCCGGAAATGCCCCTAAAGGCGTTGCTCGAGTACTCGCCCATCACGGCAATAATTACGTCTGCCCGGCCGCCCGCCCGCATTGCTTCGGCGAAACCTTCTTTGTCGTTCTCCAGGAATCCGCAGCCTCTCGCGAAGAGCAGCTCCGTGCCGCGGGAAACTTTTTCTTTGAGCGCCTGCAGGATGCTCTTTGCCCATTTTCTAGCGGGTTCTTCCCCGAGATTGTAGTGGGCAAAGTAATGGTAGTCGCCGTAAAGGTTGCGCGCCGAATCGGCGTTTGGCCCGATTACCGCTATTCTCTTTGTTTTCTTTGAGAGCGGAAGCGCGTGCTTTTCATTCTTCAGGAGCACCAGAGATTCGCGGGCGGCCCGCAGCGCCAGCTTTCTGTCTTTTCTTATATTAAGGTTATTCAGGCCTTCCGTCCTTACATACGGGTTTTCAAAAAGCCCGAGCAGAAATTTCGCCCTAAGATGGCGCGACACGGAAACATCAATATCCGCCTCCTTTACGCGGCCGTCAGCTACGCCGGCTTCAAGCCCTTTGTAGAATTTGAGCAGGGGAAATTCCAGGTCTAGGCCGGCGTTAAAAGCTTTTATTCCGGCTTCGTTTTCGTCCTTTGCGGTATATTGGAAATTCCAGAGCTGGTCGATAGCGCAGTAATCCGAGACCACAAAGCCTTTGAAACCCCATTCTCCGCGGAGGACCTCGGTCAGCAGCCAGCGCGACTGCGCGCAGGGAATTCCGTCAATATCCGCGTAAGAGTTCATAATAGACCGCGCGCCGCCTTCCTTAACCGCCGCCTCAAAAGGGAAAAGATATTCCTCGCGGAATTCCCGCGCGGGAATCATAGTCGTTCCCACGTTCCTTCCCCCCTGCGAAGCGCCGTAACCCGCGAAATGTTTCGGCGTGGCGATCAGGCCGTCCTTCAGGCTTTTCCCCTGAAGGCCTTTTATAACTTCAACGCCGAGCTTCGCGGAAAGATACGGGTCTTCTCCGAATGATTCTTCTACACGGCCCCACCTCGGCTCTCGCGAGATATCCAACATGGGAGATAAGCCCTGGTGCACCCCGTTCGCGCGGGCAACTTTCCGTATTGAATCGCCGATGGCGCGCAAAAGTTCCGGATTGAAGGTGCAGGAAAGGCCCAGCGCCTGCGGGTAGCTGACGGAATTATAAGTCAGGTACCCTGCCAGCGTTTCTTCGTGCATTATGGCCGGTATTTTCAATCTTGTTTTTGTAAGCAGCAGTTTCTGAAGGCGGTTGCGGATTTTCGCGGCTTCGTCCGGCAGCGTCCAAAGGATGGCGCGCCCCACCGTGCCTATCTGCCCTATTCCTACTTTACACCTCTTCAGGAATTCCTTGTCTACCACAATGTTCTTAGCGATGAAACGCTTCGGTTCCATTGCCCCAAGCTGGGCTATTTTTTCCTTGAGCGTCATGCGGGACAACAGGTCTTTTACGCGCGCTTCAACATCCAGCTTCGGGTTCTGATAAGGAAACCTTCTCATACATTC
>CAIWRR010000131.1 GCA_903915125.1 Candidatus Firestoneibacteriota bacterium
CTTCAAATAAAAATTTGTGTTCCGGAGGACGAAACCTACCTGCATTAATTTGCCTGATTTGCGGTGCGCCTTAAGGATGGCGCGGCAGTCCGCCGCGGTCGGGGCAAGGGGTTTTTCAAGCATTACGTCTTTTCCCGCGGCGAAAGATTTCTCCGCGGCCCAGCGGTGGAAAGAGTCAGGAACTGTGATGATGACCGCGTCAACAAGATCTCCGGACAGCATTTCATCCAGGGAGGTAAGTTTTTTTGTTTCCGTGAGCTTAAATCGGCTGGTTAGCAGGTCCATTCTTTCCGGGGTTGTGTCGCAGATGGCCGTAATCACGGCCTCTTCCGGCACCTTTGTCAGTTCATTTATATATGTAGTTCCGCGGTGTCCGGACCCTATGATTCCTATCTTCAACGGTCTGCCGTAAGCGCCTTCCTTCATATATGTCTCCTGTGATTCCGTTAGTATCAGACAATGGTATATTATACTTAATGTAGTAGGGCATTCAAGAGGAAAGTATCGCCTTCTAATAGTATCGTAATCTGCTATTGACAATCTAATTTCTTGTGGTATAATTTCATATGAAACTATTTCACGCGAAAGTATTATGCGGGGGTAATAATGCCGGACATTTTTGAAAGAATAGAACGCGTCAGGGGTTCAATGATGAAATCGATGTTGAAGTACCAGCGCGCTTTTGGAACGGACGCTCCTGCATCCTGCGAGCTCGATATGTCAATCAATGAAACCAAGATGCTTTATCTTTTCGATGGAAAGGCCTCTTTCAAAATGTCAGAACTCGCGCACGAATTGGCTATTCCCCTGCCGACCGCGACACATCTTGTTGACCGGTTTGTGAAGGAAGGTTTGCTGAAAAGAAGTTTCGATGAAAAAGACAGGCGGGTCGTGCTTGTTAAACTTACGGAGAAAGGCGGCGGTTTGCTAAAAAAATGCATGGAAGAACACAAAGCAAAAATCAACGGGATGCTTTTAATGCTGGATGACACCGACAAAAAGAAACTTCTTTCGGCAATGGAGACTTTTACCTCCGTGCTGGAGGATGTTTCAAGTAAAATGGAGAAGAAGATGATAAAAAAAGCACTTATGATTATACTGGCCGCGGGATTATTTGTGAGCGGGCTTTCGGCCTCTGAGATCACCCTTGATGACGCCCTGAAGTATGCGTCCGAGCACAACCAGAAGATACTCGCGGTAAAAGAAAAAGTCAGAGCCGCGCAGGGCACTTTGACCGCGGCGGGTTCCCAGCTTTGGCCCTCGCTCTCGGCAACAGGAATATATAGCAGGACCTCCGGGCTTTCGAATTTTTCCACCGGCGGGACTCCGACAAATATTCCGGTTTTCAACAGCGGCGGCGTTCCGACAGGAGATTACCTCCCGTTCGCTTTAAGCATCTCAACTGACAGGGTCGGAGATATTTATATGGGAAAGTTAGGTCTGGCCTATACGCTCTTTTCCTGGGGCAGAGTGCAGGCAGGAGTGGAGATTGCGGAAAATAATTACCGTTCCTCGCTTGAAGATCAAAATAAGACCACGGGTGACGCGCTGCTTGAAGTTAAGAAGAATTTCAATTCCGCCCTGCTCTCAAAGGAACTTGTTAAAGTAATGACCGAGACCAAACGTTCTATGAGCGCGCACGTTAAGATGGTGCAGGACAGGTATGATCAGGGGCTTTCCTCAAAATTTGACCTCTTAAGAAGTAATGTCCAACTCGCAAACATTGAACCCCAGCTGGCGCGCGCGCAGAATGCGCTGAAACTTTCCGTGATGGCTTTCAACCTGAGCCTGGGTTCAAAAGAACGCGCTGATTTCGAACCAAAGGGAGAACTGAGGTTTAACAGGGAAGTATTTGAAGAAAAGGCTTCGATTGCGGAAGCGCTGACAAAACGGGCCGAGCTAAAACAAATGGAATACAGGGAAAAAGCCGCGGAAGCTGGCGTCACAATGGCGCTTTCCGGCTACCGTCCGAACATTTTCCTTACTGCGAATTACAATTACAACCGCGGCCAGCAAATGCCGCCAAACGACGGCACCTGGTACGGTTCCTGGGACGCCGGGGCAACAATCTCCATTCCGCTATTTGATGGCTTTGCCACCAGCGGAAGGTATGACGAAGCAACGGGTAATTTAAACCAGGCAAGAATAGGCAGGGATTCATTGAAGGACGGAATAATAATGGAAGTTAGGGCAAGTATTTTGACGCTTAATTCTTCCGCCAGCGTCATTGCCTCGCAGCAGGCGAATGTTGAAATGGCAAAGGAAAGCCTGCGGGTTGCAAAGGAAAGGTATAATAACGGGCTCTCGACAAACCTTGATGTTATGGATTCCGAGGTAAGCCTCTTGGCGGCGGAAACGAATTATCTTCAGGCGCTTTATGATTACGCGGTTTCCAAAGATGATTTGAAGAAGGCGATGGGAAGGTAGGAGGGGCGGAAGATTGGAAGGTTGGAGGGTTGGAAGGTTGGACGCTTGAGGGAAGAAGACAGAGGACAGAGGGTCAGAGGCTCAAGAACAAAAACAAGGCAAGCACTAAATTCTAAAATCTAAAATGACAAAAGACAGAAAGGGAGGGGCAAATGATTAAGTGCAGGAAAATAACAATAATGCTTCTGGCGGCAATCGCGCTGGCAACAGGCTGCGGCAGGAAGGCCGAAGAGGCCCAGGCCGTGCAGGTGCAGGGTATCCCGGTCTTTACGGCTGAGGCGAGACAGGGCGAGATCTCGGATAAGATACATCTTTCCGGAACGGTTCTACCCTATGAAATGGTTAATGTCTTTTCGAAGGCCCCCGGAAAAATAAAAAAGTTTGCCGTGGAAGAAGGTTCCAGCGTGAAAGTTGACGATGTTATCGCCTACATCGACAGGGATGAGCCGGGTTTTGATTTTACCGCAGCCCCAGTGAAAAGCCCCGCAAAGGGAATAGTCATCAAGAAGTACCTTGATGTGGGAACGACCGTTACTCCGGGTTCCGCGGGCGCCGCTATGGCCACCCCGATAGTTTCCGTGGGCGACATTTCGAAGCTAAAAATAACAGTCAATGTCGTTGAAGAAGACATTGGAAGGGTAAAGATAGGGCAGGACGCCGAAATCAATCTTGATGCTTTTCCCGGAGAGATCTTCCGCGGGAAAGTTTCCACCATCAGCCCTTCCGCCGATTCAATGAGCCACACGAGTAAAATTGAAATTTTGCTCGATAACAAAGCCGGCAGGATAAAGGCCGGGCTTTCTGCGGATGTTTCTCTTATAGTCGGGAAGGCCTTGGGGGTTGTGATTCCGAGGGACTCGGTTATAATGAAGACCGGAGAGGTCTTTGTGTTTGCGATAAAGAACGGCATCGCGGAAAAGAGGGCAGTAGTTACCGGTTTTGATGACGGCATAGATGTGCAGATTGCGAGCGGAATAACTGCGGGTGAGAAGGTTGCGGCAAGCGACTTCAACGTTCTGCAGAACGGTTTAAAGGTGAAAGATTCAGGAGCGCTAAAAAACTAAGATCAACGAAAAAGAGAGGATACAAATGACAATTTCAGAATTTTCCGTTAAAAGGCCCATCACCAGCATCATGCTTATGTTGATGTTTGTAGTGCTGGGGTTGATGAGTTTGTTATTCCTCAAGATAGAGCTTTTTCCGACCTTCACCTTTCCAAATCTTATGGTGATAACCGAATATGACGGGGTCGCGCCGGAAGAAGTGGAAAAATCAGTGACAAAAATATTAGAGACCGCGGTGCGGAGCGTTCCGGGCATAAAGAACGCCAAATCGCAGTCCATCGAAAGTTATTCCATAATCAGCGCCGAATTCAATTACGGCACCGACCTCGACAACGCGTCAGCGCAGATCAGGGACCGCGTGGGACAGGTAAAAAATTACCTGCCCACGGGCTCCAAGGACCCTATAGTGTTCAAGCTCGACACATCCGGAATACCGGTCGTGGTCATGTCAGTCCGCCCGAAGAAGGGCTCGGCTGTTTTGCCTGACACGCAGCAGATGTATAAATTCGGCAAAGATGTTTTTCAGCCGAAACTTGAAAAAACCCCCGGCGTGGCGACCGTTTATACAATGGGCGGCCGGGAAAGGGAAATACGGATTGACTGCGACAGGGGAAAGCTTCTCGCGTATACTATTTCGTTGAGCCAGATAGCGGCAAAGATTCGCATGGAAAACTTGAATGTTTCTGCCGGCTCTGTGGCTGATTCAGCGCAAAAGGAATTTCTTGTCCGCGCGATCGGAGAATTTCAGAATCCGGAGAGCATCGGAAAAATAATAGTCGGCAGCAAGAGCGGCGTTCCGGTCTACCTTAAGGATGTCGCCAAGATCAGCGATGACTACGAGGATGAGATGGGCAAGGCAAGGAGCGACGGCTATCCCGGCATCAGCGTCATCGTAACAAAAGAAAAC
>CAIWRR010000132.1 GCA_903915125.1 Candidatus Firestoneibacteriota bacterium
GACCATCTCTCCGGGCGGCGCTAATCAGGTCTTCCAGGATAATATCGCAGACAGCCCGGACCGCCCCTTCGGCATTCATTTTGTAAGATGTAAAAATATCCGCGTGGAGGATATAAGTCTTGTCAACTCCGCTTTTTGGGTCCAGCGCTATTTTGAATGCGAAGACCTTACGATTCAGGGTCTAAAAGTTTACGCCCATGCGAATTATAATAATGACGGCCTGGATATAGACGGGTGCAAAAGGGTTATAGTTTCCGATTGCCGGATAGATTCTTCCGATGACGCTCTCTGCTTCAAGTCGCACGGCAACAGGCCCTGCGAGGAAGTTGTTGTCACCAACTGCATCTTGAGCTCTCACGCTTCGGCCATAAAACTTGGAACCGGGTCTGTCGGCGGCTTCAGTAAAATAAATATATCAAACTGCATCATAAAACCCTCCATAGCCGAAAAAGTACACCACCCGCTGAAAGCTAAGAACGGTCTTATGGGTATAGACCTGGGCAGCGTGGATGGCGGGCGCCTGGAAGATATTTGTTTCAGCAATATCCTGATAGAAGGCGTTGAAACTCCGATATTTATGAAACTGGGGAACAGACATACAAAGGCGAAAGGAATCAGGGAACCCTCCGCGGGGACGCTGAAGAGGGTGACAATCTCCGATGTTTCCATAAGCGACGCCGGCCCGGTTTCCGCTTCCATAACGGGCTATCCCGGCTGCTGCATTGAGGATATTGCAATAAAAAATGTGAGCATCCGCATGGGAAGGCACAGGCCGGAGGATATTCCACAGATAGGGTTATTGAACGCCGGCTTAAACCAGACCGGGGACAAACTTATGGGCGGAAACTATTTGAACGATCCGGAAGGAAAAACCGTTCCGGAGAATACGTCAGGGTATCCTTTCGGGAGATTGTATGATTCAATTCTGCCTTCCTTCGGGTTTTTTGTCCGGCATGTTAAGAATATTGCTTTTGACAACGTGAAAATTGAGACTGCAGCAGAGGATCAACGCGTTCCTTTCGTATTGAGCGATGTAGTTAACGCCGGATTTAATAAAGTATTCGTGAAAAGAGGTTCGGAAGCGTCGGAATGGAAATAACAGGTTCACGGAGGTTCTATGGAAAAACACGGCATGTTCTACGGAATAGGTTTCGGGTCGGCAATGGCGATGATAATTTCTTACGCCCATCTTCACTCAATACTCTGGATGGCCATACACGGGCTCTTCAGCTGGTTTTATGTGGCGTACTTCATCATATTAAAGCCGTACTAAATGTGTCACGGAGTCTAAAATGAAAAGTATACTTGAACCGGCAAAGAGAATTCCGGTTTTTGGAACTTACGATGTCGTGGTCTGCGGCGGAGGGCCGGCGGGAATCGGCTCTGCCATTGCCGCCGCGAGAAACGGCGCGAAGACCCTGCTTATAGAACAGGCCGGGGCTCTGGGCGGAATGAGCACGCTCGGGGAAGTGCCCTCATTTTGTCCGTTTGGCAAAGACAAAAAGCCGGCAATAACCGGAATAGGGCTTGAAGTGGTGAAAAGGCTGAAGAAAGCAAAAGGCCTTGGAATCACAACAGATACCGTGCCCTGGGTGGTTAAAGACCCCGAAAAACTCAAGGTTATCTACGACGAAATGCTCGCCGAAAGCGGAGCGGAAACGCTGCTTTTCACCTTTGTTGCGGGAACGATA
>CAIWRR010000133.1 GCA_903915125.1 Candidatus Firestoneibacteriota bacterium
ATAGGTTTAGGTCTGTTGTTTTGATAACGGGTTTAGTCGTGTTCATGAAAGAGCTTCCTCATCCGAACCGCCCGGTCACATAATCTTCCGTGCGTTTGTCTTTCGGAGAAACAAAAATGTTCTGCGTAATATCAAGTTCAACTAGTTCGCCCATAAGGAAGAAAGCGGTTCTGTCGCTGACCCTTGAGGCCTGTTTGACATTGTTAGTAACAAGCACTATCGTGTACTTCTTCTTGAGCTCCAGCATAGTCTCTTCTACCTTTGCGGTAGAGATAGGGTCCAAGCCGGAACAGGGCTCGTCAAAAAGGATTATCTCCGGCTCTACGGCAAGGGTCCTGGCCATACAGAGTCTCTGCTGCTGTCCTCCAGAAAGCTTTAGCGCGGAGGCGTCAAGCCTGTCTTTGACCTCGTCCCAGAGTGAAGCTGATCTAAGGGATTTTTCGACTGTCTCGTCGAGCTTTTTCTTGTCCCTTTTTCCGTGTCTTTTCGGCCCGTATGCCACATTGTCATAAACGGACATTGGCAGTGAAAGCGGTAGAGCAAATACCATACCGCATCTTTTCCTCAAAGTTTCCGGGTCTATTGAGTTTATATCTTGCGAATCTATTTTTATGGAACCTTCCATCCTGAATCCATCATTTAGGTCATTAAGCCTGTTGACGCAGCGCAGGAATGTGGTCTTTCCGCTGTTAGCCGGCCCGATTATACCGAGTATTTCGTTTTCTCGTACTTCAAAAGAGAGATTCTTTACGCTGTGCGCATCTCCAAACCAGCAGTTAAGATTCTGTATTTGTATTTTGTCTACCATCTCTTCCTCTTCCTAAAATAAAACCTGGTAACGATTGCAGTCAGGCTCATGGTAAGTACCATAACGAGCAAGACAAGCGCAGTGCCGTAGGTGATATTCTTCGGCATGTTAGGTATCTGCGTCGAGATAATGTACAGGTGGTAAGGCAGCGCCATAACTTGATCGAAGACAGAGTGCGGCAGCCGCGGTACATAGAAAGCGGCCGCGGTAAAGAGTATAGGGGCAGTCTCTCCCGAGATTCTGGCAATGCTTAGAATAGCGCCGGTCATAATACCCGGAAGCGCGTTTGGCAGCACTACATGAGCTATTGTCTGCCATCTTGAGACTCCCAGGGAAAGGCTGGCCTCTCTGAATGAATATGGCACGCTGTTTAATGCCTGGCGCGAAGTTGTAATTATAACCGGCAACTCCATTATTGAGAGCGTCAGCGCTCCGGCAATTATTGAAACACCGAATTTAAGGAGCATTACGAAAAGCCCGAGTCCAAACAGGCCGTATACAACGGACGGTACGCCGGCAAGATTAACTATGGAAAGCTTGATTATTCTGGTCAGAAGATTATCTTTCGCGTATTCGTTAAGGTAGATGGCCGCAAGGACTCCGATTGGAAGCGTGATGCAAATAGCGCAGGTAACTATCGACAGCGTACCGACTATAGCCGGCAGTATTCCTCCGCCGCGCATACCGTCTTTAGGCATACCGGTGAGAAATTCCCAGGTAATAGCCGAATAGCCTTCCTTTACAATTACGCCTATTATCATCAATACCGGTACAATTATTAGTATTGTCACTATCAAAAGAAGCGCAAATGCGATATTTTGTGATTTTTTTGGGTCGAGCCTTATCATTTCTTCACCTTTCGTAAATAGGTGTCGGCAATAAAGTTAATAGTGAATGTTATAATAAAGAGAACCAGCCCTATGGCGAAGAGCGCGTGGTAGTGGGAAGATTCTTTTACGGTCTCTCCCATCTCAGCAGCTATGGTCGCGGTCATAGTCCTTACGGGGTCAAAGAGAGACTGTGGAATCGCGGCAGCATTTCCCGTTATCATCATGACCGCCATGGTTTCGCCGATTACACGCCCAATACCGAGCATAACAGCCGCTATGATTCCGGGCAGTGCGGCGGGGATAACAATCCTGTACATGGTTTGCCATTTGGTCGCGCCAAGTGCAAGAGCTCCTTCTTTATAGGCCCACGGAACAGCCCTTATGGCATCCTCTGATATTGAAACAATGGTTGGCATCGCCATAAAGGCAAGCATCAGCGCGCCAGAAAACGCCGACAACCCTGTTGACAGGTTGAAAGTTGTCCTGATCAACGGGACTATGGTTACCATGCCAATAAAACCTATAACCACACTCGGTATTGCCGCAAGCAATTCAACGCCGGATTTTAATATGTCCTTTATCCCGGCAGGGGCCACTTCTGCGATATAGAGAGCTGCCATAACGCCAAGCGGCACAGCAACAACGGTAGCGCCGAGCGTGACAACAAGAGAACCGGCCACGAGGGCCAGTATGCCGAACTGCGCGGGATTAGAGGTTGGATACCAGAATTTGCCGCTGAGAAAATTCAGCACGTTGTATTCTCTAAAAAAGCTGCCGCCCTCAATAAGCAGAAAAATAAATATAAGAGCGACAAAGACTATTGCAAGCAATCCGCAGGCCAAGATGACCTTCTCTATGAACTTATCAAAACCCTTGCGCATTATTTGTCCGCCTTTCTTATTGGAACAAAGTCCGTCTTTCTTACTATTATCTGCCCTTCAGCTGAAAGCGCGTAATCAATGAAGCTTCTTGCGATCCCCGACGGCTCGCCGTTTGTGTAAAGAAAAAGCGGCCTTGAAATAGGGTAGGAATCATTGATTACGTTCTCAATAACAGGCGCTACATGAGGTGTCGAGGCATTTTTTGCTATGGCAATTGCCTTAAGGCGCGGATTTATATAGCCCATGCCCACATAGCCTACAGCATGAGGATTCTGCTCGAGCTCGTTGACAATCGTCTGCGATGATGGCATGAGCAATGCTCTGGCCGAGAACTCTTCTTTCCCCTTCTTGTTTCCTTTCCTTAAGACATGTTCTTTAAAGAACATATGCGTGCCTGAGTTGCTTTCCCGCGAGAGAATTACTATCTTAAGGTCATTGCCGCCGAAATCCTTCCAGTTAGTTTTATTTCCCATAAAAATATCCCTGACTTGGTCAAGCGTAAGTTGTGAAACCGGATTATCAGGATGAACAATAACGACGAGCCCGTCAAGGCCTATCTTGAATTCTTTCAGCACTTTCTTCTTTTCTGTTGCTATTTTATTCTCTTTCTCTTCTGCGAGCCTTGAAGACATTGCGATGTCACAGGTTGAATTCAGAAGTGCCGCGAAACCTGTCCCGGACCCTCCTCCGGTTATACCTATGTTCACGCTGGGGTTGGCTTTTGAATATTCTTCCGCCCAGGCTTGCACAAGATTAACGATTGTGTCTGAGCCCTTTATTTGAAGAGATTGCGACTTTGAGGATTGATTTTCTTTGTTCCTGGAGCAACCTGCCGGAATGATAAGCAAAACAAAAAACAGGATTAATGTTAAGAAAACAATGGTCTTGGAATGAGTTTGAACTGAATTTCTCTGAAAAGTGTTGTAAAACATAGACGAACTATACAGACCAATTATTAAGATTGTGTTAAGATATGGTTAAGGTTGTATTAGCATATCTGGTAAGTCGAATCAGCTATTACGCGGTATGCTCCCTGTCGCGGCCTGTGTTTCCGAAAGGGTATCAATTATTGAAGGAAAAGACAACAGGAGAAGATTCAGGGTTTGGGGAAACCGTTTTACTGATATTTAGCATAAACAGGACGTCCTCGGCGACATTAACTGCGTTCCAGGCAATCATTTCGAGGTAACAGGCAATAAGCAGGAGTTCAGCGCATTGAGCGTAATTTTTCTTTTCGGTCTCCATTATAGCCGGAAGTTCCTTGAGTATTTTTTCTTTGATTTTTCCGGCTCTAACGCCTCTGTGAAGCACCGATAGCGCGAGTTGTTCATCCTTTCTAACGAAAGCGTCAAGGCAATCCCTGAGCATTGCTTTAGCGGTATCGGCCAGTTCGGCTATATCGGAAATATGAAATTGAACAAAGGATGAGAGAATCTTGCCTGATGAAAGGGACAAATTGCGAACCTGGCGCGAGGTCTTCTCCAACTCTCCCGCAATCTTCATTGCAGAGGTCAGGAATCGGAGTCCGTTTGCTGCCGGTTGGTGTGTTGCAATCAGAACGATACATTTTTCATCCAGTTCTTTGCGGACTTTTTCGGCTTCCTCTCTCTGAACCTCGACAGAATTCAGAAATACTTCCTTTCTTTCCACAAGCGCTTTTACAGAGTTGATTAGCATTGTTTCAATAATACTGCCGATGTAAAGCAGTCTGTCTTTAACGCCCAGAAAGTCCTCAAAATTGCGGATCAAGAACGCCTCTCTCCTGACAATACAGCATTAAAGATTCTTATTGTGTTTAATGGATGTGCCTTCCGCGATAAAGATGACATCTTCACAGATATTAGTCGCAAGGTCCGCGATGCGTTCTATGTTGCTGATAATACGAACCAGGTGAAGGCCTTTCTCTACAAAAGCAGGCTCTTTACCCACAAAAATTACTATCTGCCGAAGTATTTTTTCCCTTAATTCGTCTACCACATCGTCATGCTTGCATACTGACTTTGCAAGCGCGGAATCTTCCGTCATAAAGGACTGAAGACTATCGCGCAGCATCTTTATAGCCTCGTCGCCCATAATTTTAATGTCCTTGAACTCGTTTACTGCTTCGCTATTCACGAGAAGCAGGGAACTCTGCGCGATATTTACCGCGTGATCGCCCATGCGCTCAAGGTCATTCGTCATTTTAAGCGTCATAATAATCTGCCGCAAATTCTTCCCGGCCGGCTGCTGCCTGGCGATGAAGTTAACACAAACCTCATCGAGCCGA
>CAIWRR010000134.1 GCA_903915125.1 Candidatus Firestoneibacteriota bacterium
CTTGTCAAGATAAAGCATTCTGGTTTTTTCGGTATCACGCCACTGGCAATCCAGCAGCATGCCGAGTTCTTCCTTAAGTTCCTGCTTATCAACTTCAAAGAGCAGTTCAATTCTACGGTCGAAATTTCTGGACATCCAGTCTGCTGACGACATGAAGAATCTGGGTGTTCCGTTGTTATTCAGTCTAAAAACCCTGGAATGTTCCAGAAATCTGCCGACGATGCTGTGCACCTGAATGTTCTCGCTCAGGCCGGGAATTCCCGGCACCAGGCAGCAAATACCCCTGACAATGAGTTTTATGGAAACGCCGGCTCTCGAAGCTTCATAGAGCTTGTCGATAATCTTTACATCTTCGAGGGAATTCATCTTGGCGAAAAGAGCCCCGTTCCCGTATTTCTTCTGACATTCGATCTCTTTATCTATAAGCTCCTTGAAATACTGGCGGAGGTCGTTTGGCGCGGAGACAATCTTCCGCCAACGCCCGGGTACCGAATATCCGGTAATTACATTGAAAACATCCGAGATATCTCTTGCGAAATCTTCGTTGCATGTAAAAAAACCGAGATCGGTATATATTCTCGAGGTCTTTTCGTTGTAATTGCCGGTTGAAAGGTGGACATAGCGGACAATTCTCCCTTCTTCCTTCCTGACAACAAGAGTTATCTTTGAGTGGATTTTTATCTTCGGGATACCGTAGATAACATGACAGCCCTCAACTTCAAGCTGTTTCGCCCATTCGATATTCTTTTCTTCGTCAAATCGCGCTTTAATCTCAACCAGTACGGTTACCTGTTTTTTTTTGCGCGCGGCCGCCTTAAGCGCTTCAATAATTGCGGAATCCTCGTCAACTCTGTAAAGTGTCATCTTAATTGCCAGCACGCCCGGGTCTTTTGCCGCTTCCTTCAACAGATCAACAGTCGGCTGAAAAGACTCAAACGGCAAAGCAACAAGGAAGTCGCCTTCTTTTATCTTGTCAAAAATACTTTCATACTCCGCTTTTGCAGCTACAAACCCCTTGTACAACAGGTCCGGTTTTGACAATGAGGGTATGAGTTCAAAAAGGAATTTCAGATCCGGGTTCCCGTCAACAGCGCGTGTCTCCTCTTCGGAGATCCCAATCTTCTCGCAGAGCGTTGCAAGCAGTTTCTTGTTGAACGGTTTTTCTGATTCAAGATATACGGCTTTAGCAAGTACCCGCTTTTTAACCTCTCCCTCAATGGCCTTAAGCAGGTCGTCGGTGTATTCCTCTTGAACCTCAAGCTCGCTGTCTCTTATTACTTTAAAGAAGAGCGATGAAGTGATTTTGTAACCCCTAAAAAATGTTTCTATATGGCTGCGCATAAGTTCTTCAAGCAGGATAAAACACGTCTCGTCCTTGGCAGAGGGCATCTTAATAAGCCTGGGGATATTCTTTGGAATTGGTATTATAGAAAGGTATTCTTCTCCCGCCTTTTCAAGACTCACCGCGAAAGCAAGCGTTTTCGAAGAAAGTATCGGGAAAGGATGCCCCTGGTCAACGGCCATTGGCGTTGTTATTGGAAATACCGTTTTTTCAAAATGTTTTTTGCAGAATCTCTGTTGTGCTTCGCTCAGTTCCCGGTATTGACGGATAAAAATCCTTCTCTTGTTAAGCTCAGCAGTTATATCGCCTTTGTAAAGCGCGTATAGCTTCTTAAACTGCTGATCAAGCCGCTCTTTAATCGCGGTCTTTAGTTCTCCGGGATAATAACCGTATTTATCTTCCTTATTGTACTGCGAGTGCTCAAGTTTTTTTAACCCTGCGTAACGCACCATCAGGAACTCATCAAGATTGTTAATAAAAATAGCCAGGAATTTGACTCGTTCCAGCAGTGGGTTGTCGATATCGGCGGCTTCTTCGAGCACCCTTCCGTTAAACGAGAGCCAGCTTAAGTCGCGGTGTATGAATCTTTCCTTTTCTGAGTAGAATTTGTTTTCCAATTAGTCCGCCTGTATTTTTAGGATTATTTTGTTGCCTATTATCTCTTCAAGCACCATTACTTTCTCGTAAAATTCGTGTTTTTCGAAGATGAAATTGTCTTTTACCTTTAGGTTTATAACAGCATGATCGCGGTGCCCTTTATTAAATACGATTTTTTCTATTTTTTGTCTGTGAGAGGAGTCCAGGGAGTTTGCCACCCGAAGTATTGCGCTCAGTTTTTGAACCAGAATCTGCCTTCCAAGCGGCAGGGATTTAAAGAGCAGATGCGAGTCCTGCGGCGTTGATTTTCGGTGATAGCGCGCCACGCAGGCAATAATCTTTATTTCCTCATCGCTTAAGCGGAACAGATTTAGAGCGTTAATCATGTATTCGGAATGCTTGTGGTGAGACCTGTTTGAAACGCTCATGCCTATATCATGCAGATACGCTGAGAGGGTAAGATAAAGAAGATCTGATTTTTTTAAGCCCATCTGCTCGCGGAGATTCTCAAAGAAAACTTCCGCTATCAGGGCTACATGTTCGGAATGCATTCTGTCAACATTGAATTTTTTGCAGATAAACCTGACCAGAGAAAGCAGCTGCCCTGATTTGTTGTACTTGGAAGATAATTCGTAATCCAGCGCGATGTTGGCAAGAATGGCTTCGCTTAACGAGGCCTCAAACATATAGATTTGTTCAACTTCCGCGGTTCTTATGAAGCTGTTAATTATGGTAGAGAACGCCGTTATAGTGTCGGAATATTCCGGGGAGACTTTGTAATCCGCGCCAATTTCGTCAGGAGTCCTGTCATGCAGCTCCAATAACATTTTTTCGGCGTAACTCTTTGCAACCGGAAAGAACTTGGAACCGGGATCCGGAAGACCGGAGATATGACGCAGGTATTCGGAGTAATTTTCATCTATCATAATAACATCGTCTATTTTAATGTCCGGAAAATATCTTTTAATGAACCCTATCTCTTTGCCGACATATTGTTCTACGGCCTCGTTTACGTCAAGCGTACTGCCCTCGAGTTTCGCGGTCAACTGCCGAAGGCGCAGGGGGCCCAGCGGAAGTCCCACGCTCATAACAGTAAAGCCCTTCTCAAGAAGCGAGATATCCACATTGCCGGAACCCAGCTCAACAATAAGCACGTTCTTTGAGTGAATGGGATATCTTTCTTTGAGTTCATTGTAGAGGTATGCGTCAAGGAAATAGATTACATCGCCGGCCGTAAGGACTTCAACATTAAATCCGGTCAGCCGGAATATTGTGTCAAGAAAAATGTCATTGTTCTCGGCTTCCCGCGCGGCCGTTGTCGCTATAACTTTCAGTGTCGTAACATCAAATTCCTTTATAACTTTTTTATATTTTTCCAGGATAGCTATTGTCTGCTTCGTTGCCTCGGGAGAAATCCTAGAACGAAAGAAAACGTCCTTGCCGACCGGAACGAGATTTTTAAGGTATTCCAGGACATGAATATGACCGTTAACCGCTTCGCCGATAATGAGCTTAATAGAGCTTGTTCCTATGTCTATAATACCAACTCTGACAGCCATTGTTCCCCCCTCTCACGCCTATGATAGCACGTCCCGCGGCATGAATTATTAAGGTTTGATTAAATCTTCTCTTTTATTTCATGAATTTCAATAACGGGTTTTTGGGGAGGTACTGGAGAAATTCAAGCTTGTTCCCGTCCGGGTCGTTAATGAAGAAAAGCCTTCCATTGCTTCCCCATTCTATACGTTTAACAATCTTTATACGGTTCTTGCGCATTAGTTTAGCGGTTGTGTCAAGATTATTAACCTGAAAACAAAGGTGAAAATAAGCGGCCGGCCTGAATTTGCTGAGCAGTTTCTTGTCTAGACGAAACATTTCGAGAAAAGTTCCCTTGCCGGCCTTAACATATACGCCGAAAACCTTGCCTTCCCTGTCCTTAAACTTGTAAGCTACTTTTAGCCCGATTTTCCCGTAGAACGCGATTGATTTTTCAAGATTTCTGACATCAAGACAGGCGTGAGCAAGCATTACAGGCATTTTCCCTCCGGCTTAAAGTTGTTTGCTTTTCTGATTATCGCAATATATGATGGTTCAGTTTTTTGAATAATCAGCTCTATTTTCCACCCGGTTCCTTTCAGGATATCAGCCATTTCGTGTTTTGTCGCCCTAAAATAATTAAACCACGGAGTACAAAACTTTCCATAGCGTATCCTGGCCCTAAAATCTCCAGGTTCTCTTCCGAGCTTTTTATTTCTCTTTATATATTCGCGGAAAAACGGCGTTTTATATTCATAACTTTCGGCGATAATGCCGGCGTCAGGAGCAGTTTTCTTAAAAAGCTGCTTGAGCAGTTTCTTTGCTTTACGCTTGTTGCCGAAGAGACCGAAATTATTGCACATCATAAGCACGGTATCGTAGACCGTTCCTAGTTTGGACGTTTCCTCAATCGGAAGACACAATGCCTTCTTAACCCCCCGTTCCATACAAAGCTGCACAGCTAAGGGAGAATTGTCCGTGGCAGTGACCGGATATCCTTTCTTTTGAAGGTACAGCGCGTGGCGCCCGGCCCCTGCGCCGAGATCAAGGACCTTACCCCGGACATGTTTCATGGCCTCTTTCTCCCGCGCCGGCCACTTGTTATACCCGGCAAAATATGTTTTCAGGCCTCCGCCATCATAGATACATCCGTCATCCCTTTCTATTATGACGCAATCCTGTCCGGATATAAAGGCTGCATATAAAGCCTGTCCGAAGGCGTCCTCTTTTCGGGAAAGGCCCGGCATCTGCTAATTCCTCGCCGAGAATTTGTAGCCAACTCCGCGCACCGTTTGGATGTATTTATCCGCTTTCCCGAGTTTCGTCCTCAATGATTTAACATGCACATCAACGGCCCGGTCGACCACAGCCGTTTCGTAATTCCAGGCTTTGTCAAGAATCTGTTCTCTGCTAAAAACTTTATCCGGGCTCCCGGACAGGAAGACAAGTATATTGAATTCCGTTTTGGTTAGTTTTACAGGTTTGTTGTCTACAAGGACTTCATGTTTCGAAATTTCTATGGTGAGAGGTCCGAAGGTCA
The DNA here is from genome assembly GCA_903915125.1 of Candidatus Firestoneibacteriota bacterium. Classification (GTDB taxonomy): domain Bacteria; phylum Oederibacteriota; class D2-FULL-39-29; order D2-FULL-39-29; family CAIOVX01; genus CAIOVX01. The sequence goes on from CAIWRR010000134.1 coordinate 5,016, forward strand.
CCTTGGCCTCAAATGAAGCGCCGGATTCAGATTTCTTCCTTCTTAGAACTGTTTCTATCCTTGCAATAAGGACCTTGACGCTGAATGGTTTAGTTATATAGTCGTCCGCACCCACATTTAGACCGGCCAGCATATCATCTTCTGCAGTTTTTGCTGTCAGCATTATGAC
>CAIWRR010000135.1 GCA_903915125.1 Candidatus Firestoneibacteriota bacterium
TAGTTCCTTGGGGGTTCCAGATTCCCCGAACCTGTCCTGAACTCCTATAAATTCTATCGGAGTTGGAATGCTTTTTGCGCAGTGCTCGGCAACCGCCGAGCCCATCCCGCCTATAACCTGGTGTTCTTCGGCGGTAACAATCGCTCCTGTTTCAAGAGAGGCCTTGTCTATGCATTTTCCGTCAATGGGTTTTGAGGTGTGCATGTTTACCACACGCGCGCTTATTCCTTTCTTCTTAAGTTCTTCTGCCGCAAGAAGACACTCGTAGAGTATCAGGCTTCCCTGTCCGATAAGAGTTACATCGGAACCTTCAAGAAGGACATTTGCAACGCCTATCTCAAATTTGTCTTCCGGTTTTGTGATTACCGGGACTTTTTCCCTTCCCATCCTTATGCATACCGGGCCGACATGTTTTAACACAGCATCGGCCGCTTTGGACATTTCTATCGCGTCGGCCGGCATCAGAAGGACTATGTTAGGAATAGCGCGCAGCATTGCTATGTCTTCAAGCGCCTGGTGTGTGGCGCCGTCAGCGCCGACAGAGACGCCTCCATGCGCGGCAATAAGCTTAACATTGAGGTTAGGATAGCAGACAGAGACCCTTATCTGGTCCCAGCAGCGGCCCGGCAGAAAAACGCCGTAGGTGGCACAGAAAGGAATCTTACCTGTCAACGCGAGCCCGGCTGCCGCGGCAATTAAATCCTGTTCGGCGATGCCCATATCAAAGAATCTATCCGGGAATTCTTTAGCGAATTTATTTGTAAGGGTTGATTTTGCAAGGTCGGCGTCCATTACTACTATGTTCTTGTTTATCTTCCCGAGCCTGACGAGTGAATCCGCAAGAGCTTCCCTTGTAAGTTTCATTTCCGGAACTGCTGGCATTAAACCTCCTGGTTTGGCTTTACGTTATGAACCTTACAAACCTTATAAACCTTATAAACTTTTTCCTTACCTATTAAACGCCCTTTTAGCTATATCCTTTCTGTAATGCGCACCTTGAAACGAGATAATGGAAACTGCGCGATAAGCGGTGTCTACCGCGGCGCGCATATCATTTCCTATAGCTGTTACTCCAAGAACTCTTCCTCCGTTAGTAACCACCTTTCCGTCAATTTCTGCCGTACCCGCGTGAAAAACCATTGTGTTCTGGAGTTTACCGGCGTCTTCTAGCCCGTTAATTTCTGTCCCGCTCTCGTATTTACCAGGGTATCCGCCCGAAGACATCACAACACAAGCGGCAGGCCTGGTATCCCATTCTGCAGTGACGGTATTGGCTTTACCGTCTGCGCACGCAATAAGTATCTCAAGCAGGTCTGATTTCAGTCTCGGCAGAATAACCTGAGTCTCAGGATCTCCGAACCTGCAGTTGAATTCTACCACTTTAGGGCCGTCAATCGTTATCATCAGACCGGCATAAAGTACGCCTTTGAATTTCTTGCCAAGCTGAGCCATGCCCGCAACAACAGGGAGAATTATATTGTTAATTGTATCATTTTCGATAGCTTTATTCAACACGGGGGCCGGAGAGTATGCGCCCATCCCGCCGGTATTTGGCCCCTGATCATTGTCAAAAACACGCTTATGGTCCTGTGCCGACACCATGGGTATTATGTTTGAACCGTCAACAAAA
>CAIWRR010000136.1 GCA_903915125.1 Candidatus Firestoneibacteriota bacterium
ATGCCGTTCGGACTCTCTTTTATGGGCTCTCTTTTGTCATCATTCATCTTTATCCAGCCTCCGCTTTAGCTCGACCCTCAGCCCGCATCAAACCCTGAAAGCCTTTGAGCATCCTACCTTCCAATCATCCAAACATCCAGCTGTCCTCTGTCCTCTGTCCTCCGCTCTTGCGCATCCGCTCCTCAGCGCCTCTGCGCCTCTGACCTTTAAACCCTCTAACCTTCCAACCATCAGATGTTATAGTCTTCCTCCACACCCTTCACCAGCTTTTGCGCTATATCCGCTATCGTCGTTGTATCAACAATAGCGTTTACTCTGTCTCTTACCTTCTCCCAAGTTGAGCGGAAAGGACATTTTTTCTCATCAGCGCACCTGGAAAAACAACTTCTACTTACACAAGTAATCGGAGATGTAAAACCCTCCATAACCCTGATAACCTCGCCAAGCGTGATCTTTCCGGCAGGCATTGCGAGTAAATAACCTCCGTCTTTTCCCCGCTTGCTTTTAACAAACCCCGCTCCCTTCAACTGCAAAAGCAGTTGTTCCAGATACTTTAAAGGAATATCCTGACGCTTCGCTATGTCTGATATCTTAACCGCGCCGTCATCTGATTTGACGGCAAGGTCAAGCAATGTTTTCAAAGCATAATCGCCTTTAAATGATATTCTCATAACCCCTTCACTACCATGTCTATCACCTTAGTAGTGATTATACCATTAATCCTTTTTTTGTCAAGAGCCTCTCGATATAGCTATATTTTACCTTGATTAATAAGGCTTTTTTTTGTATTCTATTCAAATGGAGTACCGTGTTAAAACTGCCAAATACTTTCCTTTAGCTGCATTCATAATACCATTTTTCGTTTACTTGATGACCTATTGTAGAACCTTGTATGTTGGCGACTCCGGCGAGATGATAACAGCGGCATACTATTTAGGCATACCTCATCCGCCGGGATATCCGCTCTTTACGGTTCTTGGCAATCTTTTCAGTTTTATCCCCGTTTCCAATATTGCGTCAAGGGTAAATCTTCTCTCTGGAATCCTGGCAGCGCTATCCTGTACATTCCTATATCTATTCCTATTACGTTTTTCGAAGAGCAAGACCTTTTCAGGCCAAGTGATTGCTCTTGCGGTTGTTCTGTCGGCAGCCTTCTCGTTTACTTTCTGGAATCAGGCGCTGATGACCAAGGGCGGGCTCTATGAACTTAACGCCCTGCTGCTGATACTTATCATCTATAAGCTTGCGTTCGCTCAAACCCTCAAAGACATCCTGCTTGCAGCAGTTTTTTTCGGATGCGGACTGGCCAACCATACTACAATGGTGCCACTCTCCGCCGTTTTTGTACTCTTTGTGTTCTTTTCCTCTTTAAAAAAAGGCGTCCTGTCCGCGGCAATCGACACTTTTGCTTTTATTTTTTTCTCCGCCGCAACTGCCGGCCTGATCTATCTTTACCTTCCTCTTCGCGCGGCGGCATCGCCTGCCATCAACTGGGGCAACCCGTCCAACTTTGACAACTTTTGGAGGCATGTATCCAGGCAACAGTATTCTCTGCCTGACCCGCACGACAGGTCGGCCGCCCATTTCATCGAACAGGGTTACGGTTACCTCAAAGCCCTCATCAGGCAGAATAATCTTATAGCCATTCTGGCACCGTTCGGGATATTCCACCTTTATAAAAACAACAAAAGACTTCTTTTGGTCCTGTCGGCGGTTTTTGTAACTACCAGCATCGGCATAATATTTTTTACTAATTACCTTTTAAACAGCCACGACCTGTATATCGTCGACCCGTTCCTTATATCCTCATTTCTGATGATCTTTATCGGCGGAGGCGCCGGGCTTTTCCTCCTGAAAGACACGTTTCCTTCTGCCGCGAAATACATCGCGATTGCATCTATTTTTTTTGCCGTATTCCCTTTGGCTTTAAATTATTATAGAACTGACAAGAGCCGGAATGACTGCGCGCTTGTTTACGGAAAGAATCTCCTGCGGACCCCGGAGAGAAACTCTCTTATGTTCGTAGCCGGAGACAACTCGACATTTATATCCTGCTATCTTAGCAAGGTAGAAAAACTGAGACCTGATCTTAAGATTTATGACGAAACAGGTAATGTATTTGACAACATATATGGAGAGGAGATACGCGGACAGACGGATTTCGGCGCCTACACAAAAAGAATTAACGAGATTGAATGGAAGACTATAAGCAGCTTCAAGGGACATGTGTATTGCGTTTCCGGTACTTCCGTACACTCTCTCCCAAACCTGACTGTCAGGTCGTATGGAATGATATTTGAGATTTTGAAGGATAGCAGGAGCAAACCGGGAGTTTTTGACAAGAAAAAGTATCGCGCAGACTCCTACACCGACCCCTCGTTTTACAAAGATTTCCTTTCCAGGGAGGTCATTGCCTTATATTACTTTAACCTGGCTGAAGCGGCGTTTGAATCAGGCGGCAAAGACGAGGCAGAAGCGCTTTACAAACTGACCCTCGAAGCAGGATCCGATATGGACATGATCCAGAATGACATTGCTATTTCATACATAAATAAGGGTATGCTGGACGACGCGGAAAAATACGCGCTAAAGGCAGTCGAGATTAACCCGCGGTTCGCTGACGGCTTCAACAACCTTGGAATAATAAACTACAAGAAAGGCCTTTTCCCGAAAGCCATAGAGTACTATTCAAAAGCTATCTCAATTTCAGGAAAAGACGCGTACCTCTATAATCTTGGAGCCGTTTACAAGCAGGCAAACGTCCCCGAGGGAGCGCTTAAGGCCTACCAGCAGGCGCTCTCCGTCAATCCTTACAGTTCAAAATTGTACTTTATGATAGGCAATGTTTACCTTGATAAAGGCGATCCGGAAAACGCCGTCAAGAATTATGTGCTCGGGTTGAAACTTGAGGCCGGCTCCGCCGAGATGCTGACTAACCTCGGCGTAGCCTACGCGCAGTTGAAGAGATACGCGGAAGCTCTCAGCGCTTTTAACAGGTCTCTTGAAGCAAACCCGAACATTGCAGAGAGCTGCTACGGGATGGGGTTTGTTTATTACGCGCAGAAGGATTATCAAAAAGCTATTGACGCGTATATTAAGACTCTTAGAATAAATCCTGCAATGGTGCAGGCGTGGACCAGCCTTGCCATAAGTTATACGGAGTCAGGACACGCCGACAGAGCTCCCGAATGTTATCTCAATATCACCAAACTCAGGCCCAATAACGCCGATGACTGGAACAATCTTGGCATCTCTTATGGTATAATTGGCGATAATGCAAAAGCCATAGCGGCGTGGCAACAGGCTCTCAAGATATCGCCCGGGTACGCTAATGCAAGGCTAAATATCGAAAAGGTAAGAAAAGGAAAATAGTGAAAAAACCACTTTTGCTCTTGTTTCTTTGCTTCTTCTGCTTGCCTGCCCTTTGCGATGTAACTGTTTCCGAGGGCACTGCCTCTATCACAACATATAAATTTGAAAACTTCCTTTATCCCTCCGCACCCTGGGAACAGTGCTACCCCTATGTCCGAACAGACAAGAGCGAAGATAATTTCCCGGTCGGCGCATCAACCCAAAAGAATTTCAAGACGGTAATTATTGAGAATGAACGCATTAAAGCCGTCTTTCTGCCTTCTCACGGAGGAAGGCTCTACAAACTTTTTGACAAGCTCTCCGGAAAAGAGGTCCTTTACGATACGGGCATGACAAAACCGGCCACTTTATATTCCCGCGGGGCCGGATACATTTCGGTACTCGGCGGATTCAAGCACGGATTTCCTTCGTATGCACATTCGCCTTCAGACTCAATCCCCTGGAATTACTCGGTAAGAAATAACGCGGACGGCAGTATTTCATTCCTCACATGGCTCAAAGACCTGGAAACAGACATGAAACTCACTGTTGAAAATATCGTACGCCCGGCCGCCTCCTATGTGGAGTTCAAAATCACGATAGAAAACCCCACTCCTTACGCGAGAAAATATTATTACTGGCTCTGCTGCTCCGGAGAACAGACCGATGACGTAGAATTTACTTTCCCGTCAGACAGGATGGTGATGCACGGGGACATGTTTGGCTGGCCAATGAGACAAGTCATCGGCTGGCCGGTCTACGACGGAACCGACTACAGCAAGTTCTCCAACTGGGATGACCAGCAGGGACTGTTCCAGCTGAAACCCGTTGAAGATTTCATGGGAAGTTACGACCACGGAAAAGATGAAGGAATTGTAAGGATATTCCCGCACGAGACCGCAAAAGGCACGAAAATCTGGTGTTTTCAGAAGAACAATCCTCCGGTTAAAATGTACTCAAATAATAAGAATATTTATTATGAGCTCTTCGGAGGCCTTACCGAGTCTCAGGATGACTATACCGTAATGCAGCCGGGAGGATCTGTTAACTGGAGCGAGTTCTGGTATCCGATAAACGCAACCGGCGGATTTATAAAAGCCACAAAAGAATGCGCCTTAAACGTGCGCAAAAACAGCGACGCTAACCTGAAAGTAAACGCCTACCTTTCTGACAGGGTGCTTGGCGACACCATTGATCTTGAAATCCTCATTAACGGACTCAAGTTTCCCCTCACGCCTTGCGCGGAGACAGGGCAGCCCGTAATTTCAGCAAAGCTTGCCGGCGCAGACCTTAAACCTGATGACGCAATAGAGGTCAATGTCAGGGATAGAAAGAACCGGTTAATAAACTTCAAATCTACCTGGGGCTTGATAAAAAATGAATAAACTATTCCTTCTGCTTTTCGCAGTAATTGCTTTCCCGCTATTCGCGCAATACAACGCCATGTGTTTCAACGGCAAAGGAGCCTTGTGCCTTCTATCCCGGGAGTCAATAGAAGTAAAAGGCACGGAAATTTCCCTTACGGTTTCCGAGGACCTGTTCCGGCCATTTGGACTGGACACGCTGCCCGACGGAACGTTCCTTGTCGCTGACAGCGGCAACTCAACCATAAAAATTCTGAACGAGAGCGGTCAGATTCTCAGCACTTTTGGCGGGAAAGGCAGCTCTGACTCGTCTTTACTGAGGCCTCTTGGGGTATGCTCGGACGGAACCGGGCGCATCATCGTGTCGGATACCGGAAACAACTGCATCAAAGTGTTCGACAAAGCCGGCGCTTTTCTTTTTAAATTCGGAACACGCGGGTACGGTGACAATGAATTTCTCAATCCCTTCCATGTCTTCCGGGGGCGCGACGACTCTATTTTCGTAGTTGACCCCGGCAATATCTGCGTGAAGAAATTCAGCGCTTCAGGAAAATTCCTTATAAAATTCTCAGAGCGCCTGCTGTCGGCGTCAGATGCGGCGGTGGATCCTGACGGCAACGTTTACATTTGCGACTATCTTGACAGATCAGTTAAACTTTTTTCTGCCGAGGGGAAGTTTAAGGGATTCTACAGGGACAGATTTTATTACACGAAACCGACAACTATTGCCATAAGCAGACAGGGTTATGTGGCGGTTGAGGATTCCGGCACCGGATTGATAGAGGTGCTTTCTCCGGAAAATAAAGTTACGCAGAAGATTGAAACCAGGAGCAATTACCGCGGCGGCAAAATCTATGCCGCGTGCGCGGACAGGAACGGCGTTGTTTTCAGCACTTCCTTTCAGGACGATTACGTCTATAGGCTTGGGCAGGACGGCAAAGGGACTTCCTTTGGAGGGAACGGAACCGCCCCGGGGCTCCTTAGAGAGCCGAGAGGTATCGGCGCTGATTCAAAAGGCCGCGTTTTTGTTTCCGACTCTTTTAACGGCAGAATAGAACAATTTGACAATAACGGGAAATTCCTTGCCGAATTTAACGGATATGACTGGCCATTGCAGCTTGCCGTAGGCATAGATGATTGTGTCTATGTTTCCGAAACCGGCAAAAGCGTTATAAGAAAGACCTCCGCCGCCGGGAAAACTCTCATGGAAATAAAACCCGGAGACTATTTTAATCCCGGGCCTATTGCGGTTGACGCTGCCGGGACCATAGGTGTAATAAACACTCTCAATAAGAGTTTTGTCCTGCTTGACCCTGCCGGCAAGGCCTTCATGTCCTTGAGTTTTGAGAACAAATGGCCCGTATCTGTTGCGGCAGGCGAAGCCGGAACTTTCTATGTGTTTGACGCCCTGGAATCAATAGTGTACATGATTAACAAAACAGGGCTCGCCTCGCAAATAAAACTGGAACTTTCCGGTCGCAGAAGAGAGAAATACGGAGTTTTAATCTACAAGGAAGGAAAGCTGTTCTTCTTAAACTCAAACAAACTGTCGGAAGTGATTTTTCCAACACCACTCCTTAAACAACAATAACACCTAACATACCGAAAGTTTTTGCTTTTTATTGGCTATTAGATATTAGTTATCAGTTATTGCCTTTACACCGGAACACTTGCTCGCACCCGACTCGCGGCTTCGCTGCTCGTCGCTCGCAAGTACTTCATTATGTATTGTAGATTATTGTTGGTCGTCGAACCCGCGGGTTCGATCCTACATATTCACCAGGAACCGCTCGCTTCGCTCGGGTTCCTGGTGGAGGTGGCGGGAATCGAACCCGCGTCCGAAAGTACATCCGTGCCTGACACTACATGCTTGTTCTTTGTTTTAGTCTCGACGCTGCGTCCCCCAAAGACAGGGTCCGCAACGGCAAACTCAGGTTTTGTTTCGGGCCTTCTTCCCTGAGTACAAAGCCGGCCCTAGCCTGCTAATATGGCGTTCTGCAAACCACGCAGGCAAGGCCTGCAGAACGTGGCTACTTAAGCAGCCAGCGCTAAGTTGTTGTTAGCGATTGTTTTTTGCCGCCTGTTTAAAGAGGTTGACAGCACCTCTGCATGCGTCACGCAGTTCAATACCCCCGTCGAATCCGTACACCCCCAGTTGAAACAATTGCTGATTACTAATTGCTAATTACTAATTAAATTCAAAAACAGACAATAAAAACAAATTGCTCCAGGAATCTCAAGGAACGGAGAAACTACAGGTGCATTATA
>CAIWRR010000137.1 GCA_903915125.1 Candidatus Firestoneibacteriota bacterium
ATAATGCCTCCTGAATAGTTTTTGGGCCTTAAACTTAGACAGCCCTTTGTCTGTTAATTTTCCAGATTTCCCTAACCTGTTCCCCGCCGGACACATAGACATTATCATATAAATTGACGGTAGTGCAACAATGGCTTGGCAGTATTTTTATCCTGTTTCCCGGCAATAGCGAGCCCTGCGTCAGCTTAAGCCTTGTGTGCTCTTCGTTCAGGTTCTCAATGCTGCCGGTTTTTTCAAGCAAAAGCGGCATGCCGTTCTCCGTCGTCAAGGCCTTGCGCCCCGCGTCAGCCGTGTACTCCCCTTTTCCTCTGGAGGCAAGTATTGTCGCGTGCACGCACAATGAGGGAATGAATTCTTTCTTTATTGCCATGTATTTGGTGTCCATAAAAACATAAGATCCTGGCTGAATATCAGTTACGACTGAATTACTCCCGGTAAGGTCATAAGTACCTGTACCTCCGCCGGAAACAATTCCGCATTTAATATTGATCGCAGAAAGCAGTCTTTTCGTTCCGACAAGCAGTTCAATCGCGGCTGCCGCCGTTTTTTTCCTTTCTTCCGGGTCGGAAAGCAGCACGGCATGCCCCTCATATCCTTGCAGTCCTTTGAACTCTATATTTGGGCAGGCCAGGACCTTTTTTACAAAATGAACAGTATCCTCTCCCGGCTTTCTGCCGGCCCGGTTCATGCCTATGTCAACCTCGACCAGCACTTTTAATTTAACGCCTGCCGCTCCGGCGAGCTTATCAAGCAGCCTGAGGTTATTTTCCGAGTCGACGCAGAGCAGGACTTCGGAAGCAAGGTCGCAAAGATTTAGAAATCTCTTTATCTTAGCCTGTTCAATCAGTTGGTTCGCGAGCAGCACGCTTTTGATTCCGCCCCTGACCAGCGCTTCCGCCTCGTCTATAGTCTGCGCGGTAATTCCAACGGCTCCCGCTTTTATCTGCAGGCGGGAAATCTCAAGACATTTGTGGGTTTTAAAATGCGGCCTGATGCCGACATGGTTCTTCCTGCCGAAATCGGCCATCAGTTTAATGTTTTGCTTTAGCAGTTCAAGGTCCAGTACCAGAGCAGGCGTTACGATTTCGTTCATTTTTGCTCCAGGGCGGCTATAACAGCCCTGCAGAAGGCCGGCAGGTCATCCGGATTTCTTGAGGTTATGAGGTTTCCGTCAATTGCAACTTCTTTGTCCACAAAATTTGCGCCTGCGGCGGCCATATCATCTTTTATGGCCATGAAAGCCGTCGCGGTTTTCCCATTTAGGATACCGGCGGAAACCAGCACCGAGCCTGCGTGGCAGATCGCGGCGATTACTTTACCCGCTTTATAAGCGTCTGACACGAGCTTGACCGGCGCTTTGAAGCGCCTTATGAAATCGGGGGCCCAGCCGCCGGGAATGATTACAGCGTCAATAGAATTAAAATCCACCTTATCCGCAGTGGTGGTTGTCTTTATCGGGTAGCCGAACTTTCCGTGATAAAGTTCCGCGCTTCCGGTTCCCGCGACTATAACTTCGGCGCCTTCTTCCTTGAACCTGTAGTAGGGATACATGACTTCCATATCCTGAAATTGCTCCGCCACGAGAAGCACTATTTTTTTTCCAATGAGCATAAGGCCTCCTGTTTCGTTTACGGTTTACCGTGTGCCGTTTACCGAAAAGCCTCTACCATACACGGTCAACGGTTAACGTATTCTTCAAACCCCTACCGTACACGGTCAACGGTACACGGTTAACGTATTCTTCAAACCCCTACCTTACACGGTTAACGGTAAACGGTTAACGGTAAACGTTTTTTTAGTATCTCCCCAATTCCTTCGCCAGCCTCATAAACTCCTGGAACTGCGCCAGGGACACGCTGTCAGGAATTGAATGGTCTGTTGCTATTATATAGCCGCCGTTCTTTTTCATCATTGGAATCAGGCGGAGCATTTCGTCCCACATCACCTGCGGTATTTTGTAGGACATAGCATTAAGCCCGCCCATAAAGGTGAGCTGGCCGCCAAACTCTTTTTTGAGCTTCTCCGGGTCCATGCCTGCCTTGATTTCAAGCGGGTTGAGCATATCCAACCCCATCCCCACAAGGTCCGGAACAAACGGCATTATATCTCCGCAGGAATGCAGGTGAGCTTTCATCCCGTTGGCGTGCGCGAATTCGATGCACTGCTTGTGGAAGGGCTTAAGAAGCTCGCGGTACATGTCCAGCGAGAAAAACTGGTTATATTTGTATCCCATATCATCATACCAGAAAACTTCGTCAAACTTATAACCTTCATCCAGAATAAGTTTTATCTGGCTCAGGTTAAGCTCCAGGTGAGTCTTGAACATATCCTGCATCCATTCCGGGTCTTCTACAAGAGCCATCAAGACTCTTTCGGTACCGACCATCCAGGAATGCGTGACATCAAAACCAAACCAGTTCACGAGCCCCATCCAGGCTCCTCCGTCCCTGTTTCTTTTGTAGTTCGCTTTGAGGAAATCCCACTCAATACGGTCTTTTGAGGGAGTCATCCTTGCTTTGGCCTTTTCCCAGGCATCTCGGGAGGTTATGGTAAAGTCAATAAACTCCGGGGTGCTGCCGGCGTGCTTCCAGTTTTTAAGAGTGACGCCCCATTTTGATTTCCTAATTATATATTCATCAGTTTCTTCAACCACTTCCTGCGGGTAACGCGGAGAATTATCGCAGATATGCCAGCGGCAGTACTTATCCATGCCGAAGAAGTCCTGGAAATCCGCGCCTTTTGGCATGCCTTCCCTTTCCCACCTCTCTATGGCTGACGGCCAGGGATGGTCAATTATTGGACACCGGTCAGCTTCCTTATGTTCAACTATCAGTTTTACTCTCTCTCTTGCCGTCAGTTCTTTCATGGTAAGCTCCTATAATGCCGAATGTTTAAGTAATGACAAACAGAATGATATTGCCGGCAGGAACGGAACTAGCATAAAAAGGTAAGGATAGCTTTCAGTAATCTCAACCTCAAAATACCCGCAAGATAGAACATAACACAGGTGCACGGGTGAAAGCAACACTCCGGCGTAACCGCTGATAAAAGCGAAGGAAAGCATGGGGATGTTATAGGAAGCCCCCTGCGCGAGGAACGGCAGTATGAGCGGAAAGGCAATGCCCACATAGGCCTGTACCACGCCGGTTAGAAGTCCCGCGATAAAAGGCAGAGCGAAGACCACCAATAGCGGGCTTATCCCGGCGAAAATGAAATATTTATTCAGTTCGGTTATGGCGCCGGAGATATCCAGCATATTCTTAAAATACATCACCCCTAATATCAGCAGGAGTATTTCCGGGGAAAGCGCTTTTTTCAGCAGCCCGGGCAGGAGTCTAAGCTCCATCCTGTAACTTAACTGCATTGTGATTATCACGGCAAGCAGCGCCGGAATAAAAAGCCTGTTGTTTAACAGGACCGCGGCGGCAATGAAGAGCACGGGCAGAGTTCCTTCCAGCAGGTTAAGAATATGAGCCTTAAGGCTGTTGCCGTC
>CAIWRR010000138.1 GCA_903915125.1 Candidatus Firestoneibacteriota bacterium
CCTGGGCTGAGATTTTTCCTGTTTTATGCCGAGCTCATCGCATAGCGCTTCAAACTGGTTCTTGCCCTTTGGCAGGCCTTCTTCTTCCCACCTCTTGACCGTGGAAATGCGCCCGCCGCCGGGCGTAAAAGGTATTTTATCCGGGCTTCCAAACAGCAATGTCTCTATATATCTTTCTCTTGCGTTCATAAGGCCTCCTGGTATTGCAAGAGAAGAATAGCAACATTTTGTATTTAACGCAATTATAAGTAATGCTATAATACTTATATATTATGCTCTCACTATGATAGATAAAGACATTGCTGACATAACTGCGGCCGTAAAAACCCTTACCGGGTATCGGCTTATTTACAGGCCTAATAGCGACAGGCATAACCTGCCGGCAGAGTACTCCCTGCATCACGGCCCTGTCTGCTCGAGACTTAAGGCCGACACCCAGCGAAAATGCAACATTGATTGTGTCCAAAAAGTGAACAGGCGCGCGCAGGGCAAGGACAGCATTTTCCTGAAAAGATGCCATGCGGGACTGCTTGAGCTGGTAATTCCGGTTTTTGGCACCCTGGGGCTTGAAGGATGCTTCCTCCTGGGCCCGATGAAACGCGCCGGAAGCAAGCTTGCTTACCGCAAACTGGGCGCCGAATATAAACAACTTCCTTTTTACAACAAACAGGCGGTTAACAGCGCCGGAAAACTTCTCAGACTTTTATCAGGATTTATAGGAAGCGCCGCCGGGGATATAAGGGCAGGCAAACCGGAAGCGGAAGATAAGATCAACAAAGCCATAAACCTTGTAAACGCCGGAATAAAGACAGGCATTAAAGCGTATGAGGTTGCAAAAGCCTGCGGGGTAAGCCAATGGTACTTCCTCCATTTGTTCAAGAGGAAGACCGGAATGTCGTTTACAAATTACGCAAAGAGAATGCGACTTGAGAAAGCAAAAGCGCTGCTTTCAGCCACAGAACTTAAAATAAGCTCGATAATGGAAGAGACGGGCTATGTAAACGAAAACATCTTCTACCTGGCTTTCAAGAAGTACACCGGCACGACCCCGGGTAAATTCAGGGCGCTTTCAAAACTTAAAACGAGGATATAGCCGGCGCGTTAGAATTTCTGATTTCGGCTGACATTTTCCCCCGAAAGAATATATACTTCATCCGGGAGCCTGGATTTAAATTCCCCCGGGCCTTTTGCCTTCATTGCCGCGTTTTCGGCTGCGACTTCATAGCAGACCAGGCCGGCTGCCGCCGCAACGGCAAGATCTTTCTCAACCGCCGCGAAGGTTCCAATAACCGAGGCCGCCATACAGCCGGTCCCAACCGCCTTTGCCATCATCTCATGCCCGTTCTTTACAATATATGTGCCGCTTGCGCCGCAAACAATATCCTCTTTTCCGGTAATCACAACGGTACAGTTTCTCTCTCTCGCGAGTTTTGCCGCGGTTGAGGCAAGGTCGCCTTTTACCTCAGTGGAATCTACGCCTTTGGTCTTCACATCCAGGCCTGCAATCCTGGCTATCTCCGAAGCGTTTCCCTTTATTATGTCAATCCTGCTCCCGTCAAGCAATTTCGCGCAACTCTCATCCCTGTATTTTGTCGCCCCCGCCCCGCAGACATCGAGAACCACGGGGATGCCTTTCTTATTCGCGCTTTTCGCGGCAAGGAGCATCGCATCTATCACTTCGGGTGTCAGCGTTCCTATGTTTAGTACCAGCGCCGAGGCTATGCCGGCCATATCGGCGGACTCTTCTTTCGCGTGAGCCATTACCGGCGAAGCTCCGAAGGCTTTTACTATATCGGCGCAGGCAGCGATAGTCACCCAGTTGGTGATGTGGTGAACTACGGGCTTCTGCGCGCGCACTCTTCCCAACAGTATTGCTGGCATTGAGGGGTGCATAAGGGCTCCTTTGTTTACTTATCGTTTACCGTTTACCGTGTGTCGTGTGCCATGTGTCTTGTGTCGTGTGCCGTTAACCGCGTGCCATGAACCGTTTACCGTGTGCAGTTTATTGCGTAAAGTCTTTTGCGGATCTTATGAGTTTATACATCATACTTGTGATTCTGTGGCACAATACGCGTGACGCCTCAGTGTTTTTTTTATCAACAAGATTTTCATTCTTAAGAACGTTCAGAATCGAAACGCACTCACGGCAAGAATCTATTGCCGTCCCGTAATACCTTCTTTTCTCTTTTGCAGACAACTTGCCGCTTCCTTCCGCAATATTATTTGAGACTGACAATCCTGCCCTGATTAATTGATTGCCGACAGAATACTGCAAAGATGCAGGTATTTCATTGTTGATAGAGAAAAGAGCCTTCATTAAATCCAATGCACATTGATATACATCCAGTTTTTCGAAGTCATACACCAGCGATTCTTCTGCCACTTACACCACCAAGTAATCCGAATTAATGGCTGACTGCGCGGCAGTCAGCAAAAACGGTCAACGGTTAACGGTAAACCGTAAACGTCATCTAACAAAAAAACCCGCGTCAGAATACCAACGCAGGTTAGCAACCATTTCCCTACGCCGGCATTATCCGGATCAGGTTCCGTCCGAGGGCTTGCGCCGTCAGGACAAAGGTAATCCGCTTTTCGCGGAACTCTCAGGCCGCTTACGGCCTCCCTCACACAGCAATTATAACCTAAACTATTGAAACGGGCAATATTTAAATATTCACCTTCAAAGAGACGCGGTGATTGTTTCCCAGGTCTCCGAACATTATCAGCGCGTAATCCACGTAAATCCCTCCGAAACCTATGCCGGCTCCGGCGGAAAGGCCTGAAAGGCTTCCGGTTCCCGCGCTCTTATAGCCCGCGCGAAGAGCCGCCGAAGTTGAACCGCCAAGAGAAACGGCGTATTCGGCGCCCGCGGAGTACCCAAAACTGCCTCCGGAAGGAATATTTACATCGCCCTCGAAACTCAAACTGCCTCCAGCCTTAAAAAGCAGGCCCGCAATGATATTCATCGGAAGGCTCTCCGAGAGAGAATTGTATTTTAACTGCATGCCAATATTCTGAACGGCCGCTCCGAAAACAAGGCTGTTTCCGAGAGAATACCTGACGCCGAGATCGGCTGCGAAAGCGGTTGAAGCCGTTCCGTCAATTGTGCTTCCGATGTATTTTAGGCTCACGCCGAACGGAAACCCGCCCGCAATATTCAGCCCCCAGCAGAGCGCCACGGATATATCCGAATTGGAGTATGTGCCAACTTTAAGCCCCGTGTTATCAACTTTGTTGATGCCCCCTGATATGAAATAGTTCACCAGAATCCCCGCGGAACTTCCTTTTGACAGCTGGAGCACCTGGCCCGCCGTCTCAAGAGAGCTGTCAGCCGCCCAGATAGTGTGCGAGAAAAGAGCTTCTCCGCGGGCGCCCGCGAGGCCTGCAGGATTCCAATATATGGCTTCCGCGCCGGCTGAACCGGCAACAGCGGCGTCACCCATGCCGGCAGATCTTGCTCCCGTGCTGATGTTTAAAAAATCCGCCGCCGCGCTTCCGGCTCCGGCAGCCTGCGCCCCTGCAGCAGCGAAACAGGCAAGGATTATGCATGAAATTATCTTACCCATATTCACCTCACCACCGAGAATTTTCCGGTCTTCTTATTCCCGGCCGTGTCGGTAATAACATAAAAATACAGCCCGCTGGCAAGTTTGTCGCCGGAAGAATTGGTTACATTCCAGTTTACCAAACCGCTGCCGGTATCTGCGAGTTCAGCGGCGAAAGACCCGGAAACAGTGAAGATCTTAATCCTGGCTCCGGATGTCAAGCCCGCGAAGGTCATGACAGTCGAATCAAACGCCCCTCCGCTTCCCGGTCTGTAAGGATTTGGATAGACCGTCACATTATCAAGAGTCGCGGAAGGCGCCAGCTGAAGTATCGCGTATTTTGAAAAATGCGTGGTCAAGGCCATGAGGATATTGTTGTTAGCGTCCCGCGTTGTCGTAAGCACTACCCACCGCAGATTTGCCTCATCATACCAGCCGATGACAAGTTTTCCTTCATCAAACCCGATCATATCTGCGTCGCTGTAATTGAAAGTAAGCGTCATGGTCTTGGCGGAGGTGGAGCTTCCGCCCGTAAGTATTATCTCGACTCCAACCGGCGTTCCGGAAACATTTAACTGCCCGGTATCAGGCACCGAAGGAAGCTGTGTCGCGACTATGGTGACATTCTGAGAGAAAGAGCCTGTCGGAACATCTACCTTGACCTCTCCCTTCGGGAGCAGAAAGGAGATATCATTGTCTTTTGTATTGTCAACTGAATAGCCCTTGTTACCTATAAAGTTCTTGTTTGAAAGGTCCGCTGTAAGGTTTGTAACTGATGTCGTTGCCGGCATAAAAACATAACCGCTCAAAGCCGGTGTTATCGCATAGTCCCCGCCGTTAAGAAGCCCTGTAAAGGAATATGAACCGTCTGTGGCAGTTGTCGTGCAGGTCCCGGTCTGAGCCGCGGAACCGGAAAGGGTCAAAGTCACGCCGCTTACCCCGGTACCTGAAGCGTCCTTAACCGTTCCGGATATGCTCTTTAACGGAAGCTGTGAGATAGAAAAATCAAGGGTTGAAGTATTGACCGAGTAGGTCCCGCTATAAGACGCCGGCGAGAAGGAGTACCCCAGTTTCCCAGGGGTTATGGTTAATGCAAATCCTGCCGGAAGAATCGTGCTGAACGCGCCGTTAGTGTCGGCGGCAATAGTCAGGGTAACACCACCCGCAAATGTTACCGGCACGCCGCTCTTACCGGTTCCGCTAATAATTCCGGAGAGCGTCACAGCCTTTATGAAATTCTTCCCGCTCACGCTTGTTGCAAGAGAAGTACAGGTGATTGCAGCCGGGCTGTAACTGCCGGTGCTGTCTGACGGGGTTATAGTATATGTAGGGCCGCCGGGAACATAACTGAACTGGTAGTCCCCTGAGCCATCGGACTGAGTATTTGTGACATTGGTCCCGTCAGACAGCACAACCGTAACGCCGGAAACACCGGTGCCTGTCCCGTCCTGCACCTTTCCTGAAATATTATAGGTCTGCGCGAAGCTTACCGCGTCCAGATAACCGCAGTCAGAGCCGCCGTGAGGATAGAAGTCTTTCCAATAACGCCATTCCACCGTATGCGCTCCAGAAGGAATCGTAACACTTTTCGCCGTCCAGCTTCCAAGCGAGCCCGTTCCGCTCAGAGTATCCAGAAGTGTGCCGTCCAGATACACTCCAAGCCCGTCCGTAGCTGCGCATGAAGTATTCCAATAAAAGCCGACTATGCCGGGCCCCGTCACCGAGGTTTTTACCCAGGTTTTTTCCCCACCGCTTACAGGGCCGCTCTGCAGTGAACTGCCCCCGCTTACCGAAGTAGAAGTTGTGCTAAACCATAGATTATTGCCGCCGGTGGTAAACACCAAAGTACCGTTATCAAGGGCAGTATTTAGGTCTGCCTCCGCAACTCCCGTGAAATCCTGCGCGGACTGGCTTGAAGCAATTGCCGGGAATTTTCTTTTCGCCGGAGAGATAATATAACCCGTCAGCGAGGCCTCGACCGCATAATTTCCGCCTGTTGACACGGTAAAGCTGTAATTGCCGTATGTTCCCGTGTACTGAAAGTCAGCCGTATCTCCGGTCAGATCTAACCTGACTCCCGACAGGGGATTTCCCTGCCCGTCGTTCACATTGCCAGAGATGTCCACTTTAGCGTCACCCGTAAAATCCTGATTATCCAGGCTGCCGTCAAGTGGATTGCAGCTTAGAGCGCCGGGCGTGAATTTATAACCCGTTTTATAAGGCACCAGCGAGAGATTTTGAGGCGCGGGAAGGTCAAGTATTTCGTAATATCCGTCAGTAGCGGTGGTCGTGCTTGTTATCGGACTGCTATTGGCATTAATGCTGATGGTTACTCCTGAAACAGGAGTTCCGTTAGCGAGTTTCACGTGCCCCTTGATGTAGTTCAAACCGTTAAAGTTCTGGCCTTCTGCGTTTCCGCTCAGATTTGTAAAAGACAGCGAAGCCGTGGAAGAATAGCTGCTGTAAGTATATGCCGCCTTTGAAGGCGTAATGGTAAAATTGCCGGAACCCGGCAAATTGTCAAACTGGTAGTAACCGGCTGTGCTCACAGTGACGCTCGTTGCCGCTGATCCCGTGATACTAACAACAACTCCGTTTATCGGGATAGAAGCATATCCCACAACAAAACCGCTTATTGAGTAGGCGGCCAAGGTTCCAATGATGTCCGGGTTGGTCGCGCTTGAGGAAACAATGGTGCATTGCGTGCTCGCCGGCGCGAAAGCATAGTTCTGTTTATATTGAGTAAAAGTATAGGTATCCGGCCCGAGGTTTGGCGTTCTGTAGTATCCGTTTGAATCAGTCGTAAGTGGAGTACCGCTTACCCAGGAGGGGTAACTATTTAACACACTCAGGACTACCCCGCCTAGACCGACAGCTCCCGCATTCTTTACATAACCGTCTATATAATAGTTTGCGGTGTGGTCGATTGTCACATTAACGGTGGAACCGTTCGCGGTCACAATAGTGCTGGATGGCGTGTAAGTATAGCCCGGCGTCACGGGGGTTATGGTGTAGGGAAGTTTGTTAATAAGGTAGCCCTGGCCGATATAGTCTTTTGTGTAGGTCTCAAGGGCTGAGGCAAAAGTTACCGTCGTGCCGGCAAGATCCGAGATGGAACCATTGCTCACAAAATAGCGCAGTCCGCTGACGGAGAAATTGGCGGAAGTAAAATTCATCCCGTTGGTGCACGTGTAGGCGGTAGGAGACATATCGACGCCCATAAAGGAAGCCGCGACGATATGCGCGCCGGCTCCAAGATGATCCAGCGAGAAGGTTCCGTCTCCCGCACTAACGGTAGTATTTGTCAGAGTGCTTCCGACTGTTGAGGTTATTGTTGCGCCGGAAACTCCGGTTGTCGTGAACGAGGAGCCGTCGTACCTATTGAATGTCACATTCCCTGATATTCTGTACCAGAGCGTGAAATCTGTGCCGGAAGTATCAGCCCCAAGGGCCGAAATGACCGTTGGCGTAAAATGATACTGCCAGGTCTCAACCGGAGTTATCGTATAACTCTCTCCGCCCTGCAGTAGAGGGAACTCATAGTAGCCGGAGTTGTCTCCAGTCACCGTCGCTGTCCCGGTACCGGTAGCAATGACAACCGGCTGATAGAAAGTGCTGCCGTCCGGCCAGTAGACATACCCGCTCACCTTGTACTGGTTCTGCGTTGCAGTAAAATTACAGGCGTCATAATTGGCGCTTATTGGATTGTAAGTGACGCTAGCGGGAGAAAAAGTATACCCGGCTTTCACGGGAGTAATTATTACATTGTCACCCGCAGGAATTTCCAGGAAATGGTAAGAGCCATAACGCGCATATGCCGAGGAAACGGTGGTTCCCGAAAGCTGCATATTTACCCCATCCACCCCCTGGTCGCTCCCGTCACGCACCATTCCCTGAACATTAAAAGCGTGATGCCCTACAATTATCGGAGTATGCGCGTCATAGATACTGTGATGCGGATCGGGAAGGTCCGGACCATAATTTCCGGAGAGACTGCCGAACATTATGTCCCCGTTCCAGTAATAATCCGTTTTGGTTGCGGAAACGGCATAATCTGTCCACTCCGGCAGGTCATTGAATATGTAATAACCGGTGGAGTCGGTAATCGTGGACCGGCTGGCTCCTCCCCTGATAGCCGCCGTAGCGCCTGCTATGGGATTCCCAAAATTATCATGAACCAGGCCGCTTATATAATAAAGCCGCGAGGATATCGCATTTTGATTTTGGGCGTCAGCGGAAAGATTGTTTATTGTTATGGATGTGGAACCTACATTCGTCCCTGCCTTCGAGAAATTTAGCACATAATTCCCGCCGGGAGTGAGATTTAAAAACTCGTAATAACCGCCTGTTGAACTGACGGTCGTCGCTGTGATTGTCCCTGAAAGCGAAACTGTCACACCAGTTACCCCGGTCCCCTGGCTGTCCTTTGTATAACCGCTGATATAATAATTCAAAGAGCCGGCAAAGTTCTTTCCTGTCTGGTCAACCGTAACAGCAGTAAGATTAATGCTTTCCGGAGAAAAGTAGTAGTCGGTTTTCGATGGCCTGATGGTGTAGGACCCTCCGCCCGCAACGCCTGAAAAGGAATAATTCCCCGAGCCGTTGGTTGTAGCGCTCAAAACCGTGCTTCCCGTAAGCGAGACGCTTACCCCGCTAAGCGGGGAGGCCCCGTCGGAAATGTTTCCTGAGATGCTGATTGGAGCAGCCGTATTACCGTAGAAGTAATTGCTGCTGTTGTCATTCCACAGATTTGTCACCGTCGTGGAGGACGGATTGAAATAGTAGCCGGTTGCGGACGGCGTCAAGGTATAGGTCCCGCCGCCAGGCAGAAAGTCGAAGGAAAAATTGCCATTGGTATCGCTGGTTGTGGAAGCAGTTGCCGATCCGGAAAGGTTAATCGTGCCTGTCCCTGAAAATGTCAGCAGCCGGCCTGATAATTTGTAGGATGATATTGCGAAGTCGAGCTTATATGGAAGTGCGTTTGTGTCGTAAAAAGCCGTGTACGCATTGCCGGCAGAATCAAAGGCCAGTGTATAGGGCATTCCGGAAACGGCTGTATTTGTCTCCTGCGTAACCCAGGATGTACCGTTGTATTTGACTTGAGTAACTGCGCACTTAATCTCGGGATACCCTGTCAAAGGGTTTATCTCGATAGGCCCATAGGCTCCTGTTGCTGATCCACTAAGAGTGGTAACTTCCCAAGAACTCCCGTTATATTTGGCAACTTTGCCTAAGTTATTTTGCTGGTCGTGATAAGAAACATAAATATTGCCGGAAGCGTCAATGGCCGCAAAGAGATCCCCCGGGCCGACATTCTCTATAGTTTCAGTCTGCCAACCGGCTCCCAGGTTTTTAATGCATTTCAGATTACCGTCGTCTGAGAAAACAATATACGGATGCCCTCCGCCATCCATTACTCACGCCCGGTGATAACCTGTGTGTTTACCCGAGGTATCGGAAATAAGAGTGCTTGTGTGCCAGCTCCCGTCATAATAAGCGTATTTTAAAATTGAGGCGGTCATCGGCGAGCCGCTGGTAGTGAAATAGCCTATATGAGGCTGATTGGAGCCGTCCAGGAACAGGGACATATAATCGCCCATAACCCCATAATTTGTAAGCGCGCCGTCAACAACCGTTGTTGTCCAGGAACTCCCGTTGTATTTCGCGTATTTCAGGTTACTATTTGTGTAATCATAATATGCGGTGTGAATCGCCCCGGCGCCGTCTATTTTCAAGACAGCTTTTCTTCCTGTGTTAAAAGAGCTCTCTATTGTGCTTATTGTCTTCGAGGAATTATGTATTTTCGCGTATTTGAACTTTGATTTCGGTGTGGGAGAATCATTAATGCCGGTAAAATCAAAATAAACAATATGAATATCCCCTGACGCATCAACGCCTATTGCAGGATACGCGTCATCAGCTGCTGTGCCTGAGTTCCCAACCGAGGAATCAACTGTAGAGGATGTCCAGGACGCGTTCAAAGGCAGGCTCGCCAGGACAAAAAGCGCGAAAAAAACAACAAGATTGATGAGTTTTCTTTGCCGGGCAAAACAGTTTTGCGATTCCTTCATTGGATACTCCGATTTTTGAAAACTACAAGGTTTGGCCAACATTAGGGCTTTCTTACTATATTATAACAAATTAAACCTGGCCTAACTATAAAGTTATTGTAAAGATCCTGTAATTTTTATTACCAAAAAAATAAGAGGGCCGACACCTTGCGGCATCGGCCCTCATTTAATCTAGTGACGTCCTACTCTCCCACCCAGTTGCCCGTGCAGTACCATCGGCCCTAGA
>CAIWRR010000139.1 GCA_903915125.1 Candidatus Firestoneibacteriota bacterium
AATAATGATTTGTACTTTGTCTTACGTTATGAACGTTAAGAACCTTACAAACGTTACAAACGACCGTATTGGTCTTGGAGATTAGATGTCTTCTGAAATAAATCTTACCCCCATGATGAAACAGTATCGCGAGATCAAGGCGAAATATCCTGACGCGATACTTTTCTTCAGGCTTGGGGATTTCTACGAGATGTTCTTCGAGGACGCGAAACTCGCGTCTACCATCCTCTCAATAGTGCTCACAAAAAGAGGTTCTAAGGGCCCTTCCGGATCGGGGACTGAAGTACCGATGTGCGGCATACCCTTCCATTCCGCTCTCAATTATATTACACGGCTGATCAAAAGCGGGCACAAGGTAGCTATCTGCGAGCAGGTGGAAGATCCGAAACTCGCGAAGGGGATAGTCAGAAGGGAAGTCGTAAAGCTTATCACGCCGGGAACCGTCATAGAGGACGCCCTGCTGAACGGCAAAATAAATAATTATCTTGCCGGCCTCTTTGTATCCGGCGGAAAGGCCGGGCTGGCGTTTGCGGATATTTCCACCGGCGAGTTCTATGTGACAGAACTTGACTGGACAGAGCCGCCTGAAGCGGCGCTGGAAGAGATTTCAAGATTTCTGCCATCCGAAGCGCTGCTTCCCTCGTCGCTTGAAAAATCGTCACCGGGATTTGTCCTTGCGCTTAAGGCTAGGGGAACGCTCCTGAATTTCACGGAGGACTATAACTTTGACCCGCAGCAGGCGGAGAACCGCCTGAAGAAACATTTCAAGTGCGCTTCCCTGGAGGGATACGGCATAAACCTTGAAAGTCCCGCGCTTCCTGCCGCCGGCGCAGTCCTTGAATACCTGCTCGAAAGCCAGAAAAACTCAATTTCGCACATAAACCGCCTCATACCTTACAGCGCGACAGGCCACATGGTAATTGATGATGCGACGAGAAGAAATCTTGAGCTAACGGAAAAGATGACTGATGGGAGCGGCGAGGGAACGCTTTGCGACGTTTTAGACAGGACAGTTACCTCCATGGGCGGAAGGTTGATGCGCAGGTGGATAATGGAGCCGCTGCTTCTGGTTGACCCGATAAATGAAAGGCTTGACGCGGTCTCAAAACTCAGAGTAGACGGGATCTTCCGTGGAGAGCTGAGAAAACTGCTGGCAGGCATGATAGACCTTGAACGCTCGGCGGGAAAAATAGGCTGCAGGTCCGTAAATCCAAAGGAACTCATAGCGCTAAAGAATTCCCTGCTCAAACTTCCGGAGCTGAAAGCAAGGTTAAAGGACGCCGGTCCTGCATTGCTCGCGAAAACCGCGGCGCTTATTGACCCTCTTGCGGCTGTATCTTCAGAGATAGAAAGGAGCATTAACGACGAGCCTCCCGTTTCCGTAAAAGAAGGAGGCATCTTCAAGGCCGGGGTTAATCCCGAACTTGACAAGCTCCGCAATGCGAGCCGCGGAGGGAAGGACTGGATACTCGCGTTCCAGGAAAAAGAGCGCAAGCGCACCGGAATCTCCACTCTCAAAGTGGGCTTTAACTCGGTATTCGGCTACTATATCGAGATTAGCAAGGCCAACATGTCTTCCGTCCCGGCGGATTACGCGAGAAAACAGACGCTCGCGAATGCCGAAAGATACATCACACCGGAATTAAAAGAATACGAAACGCTGGTTCTTTCCAGCGAAGAAAAGATTGGCGGGCTTGAACTTGGCCTCTATAATGAGTTCAGGGAAAGACTTGCAGCTTTTATACCGTTGCTCCAGAAGAACGCCGGGGCGGCGGCCGCGGCCGATACCCTGGCCGCGCTTGCAGAGACGGCAGCGGCAAACAATTACAATCGCCCGGCAGTCAGCGAGTCAGGCAGCCTTTCGATAAAAGGCGGAAGACACCCGGTGGTTGAATTGCTGGTCAAGGGTGACTTTATACCGAACGACACGGAACTTGATACTGAGACCCGCCAGCTGATTATACTTACCGGGCCTAATATGGCCGGCAAGTCCACCTACCTCAGGCAGACCGCGCTGATTACCCTTATGGCGCAGATAGGGTCATTCGTGCCTGCAGAGACCGCCGCCATAGGAATAGTCGACAGGATTTTTACGAGAGTGGGAGCTTCCGATAATATTGCGCTGGGCCATTCTACCTTCATGGTTGAGATGATTGAGACCGCGAACATTCTCAATAACGCCACGGCCAAGAGCCTTATTATCCTGGATGAGATAGGCAGGGGAACAGCGACCTTTGACGGCATAAGCATTGCCTGGGCAGTCGCAGAATATATTGCTACGGCAAGTAAACTCGGGGCCAAAACCCTTTTTGCCACCCACTTTTACGAGCTTACGGAAATGGCATTGACAAGCCAGCGGGTTAAAAACTATAATATACTTGTTAAGGAAAAGAACGATGAAATAATATTCTTGAGGAAGATTGTGGAAGGGGCGGCAGACAGGAGTTACGGAATACAGGTGGCAAGGCTGGCAGGGCTTCCGGGTGAAGTCCTTGAACGCGCGAAAGAGATTCTCTTAAATCTGGAAAAAGCCAATTATGACGAAGAAGGGCGGTCCAGAATAGGCGCTACCGGAATTATCTCAGACCAGCTTTCCATCTTCGTGGAAAGCCCTTCCGAGAGAAGCCCGCAAAAACCGGCAGAAATACCGCAAGTGATAGAGGATCTAAGAGCTCTTGATTTGGAAGGTATTACGCCTATTCAAGCGCTAAACAAGCTTGATGAACTGAAAAAGAAAGCCGACGGAAAGTAAAGGAACAAAAAGCCTGAAAACAGTGTCTATGCAATGTGTTTTGTAAAAAAAGTTTCAATTGAACAGGAGGAACCTTGATCAAAGTATCCAGGCTGACCAAGTATTACGGCCCGACCAGGGCCGTAGAGGGTGTTACGTTTGAGGCGGAGAAAGGCGAGATAATCGGCCTGCTTGGCCCAAACGGAGCCGGAAAAACCACGATTATGAGGATGCTGACCGGTTATTTTGCGCCTACTTCAGGAACGGCAAAGGTTGCCGGCTATGACATCATTGAAGAACCCATGGAGGTAAAGAAAAGGCTTGGGTATCTTCCGGAAGTTCTGCCGCTCTATTACGAGATGGTAGTTTCAGATTATCTCGAGTTCGTCGCTCAGATTAAGGGCATTACTTTCAAAGAAAGGCGGGCAAAGGTCGCAAAAGCGCTGGGCCTTGCCAGGATAGAAGATGTCAAACACAGAATTATCGGCAGGCTCTCCCGCGGCTATAAACAGAGAGTCGGGATCGCGCAGGCTTTGCTCAATGATCCGGAAGTCCTGATACTCGACGAGCCTACTATCGGCTTGGACCCGAAACAAATTATTGAAATCAGGGAACTGATAAAGAGCCTTGGCGGTTCAAGGACAGTTCTCTTAAGCAGCCATATACTCCCTGAGGTCAGCATGACCTGCGAGAAGATAATAATTATCAATAAGGGCAGAGTTGCCGCGGTAACCGATAAGGCGGCAATTGAAGGGAAGGACAGGATACTTGTCAAATTACTGGGCCAGCCGGAGCAGGCCGTCGCCGCGCTTTCCAAAGTGAAGTCAGTCGCGAAGGTTGAACATTCGGTTGAAGGGTCCTATTCTGTGCTGACCCTGGAAAGTTCCGGCAAAAAGGATATCCGGCAGGATGTTTTTAAGGCGGTAGTTGAATCCGGGCTGGTCCTTGTTGAAATGAGGCAGGCCTCGCATACCCTTGAAGAGGTTTTCCTTAAGTACACCGCTAAAGAGGAGGATGCCCGCTGATGAACTCCATCTGGTCTATCGCAAAAAGAGAACTCAGGAATTACTTCGTTTCACCGATTGCCTACATAATACTGACTGTCTTCTTCGTAATCTGCGGCCTGTTCGGCTATATAGAATATATGGCCAAGTTTCAATATGCTCAGTTGGTGCCCATTATGGGCCTGATGACGAACATCTTCATGTTCTTAAGCCCGATGCTGACTATGCGCCTGCTCTCGGAAGAGAAGAAGCAGGGAACCCTGGAATTGCTTTATACTTCCCCGCTTACAATTACAGGGATCGTGCTCGGAAAGTATCTGGGGGCCTTGCTTTTCTTCGGTTTGCTTTTCCTGATATCTCTTGAGTTTCCCATATTCCTGATGCTCTATGGCAAACCCGACGTGCCGGTGATGCTGGCCTCTATGCTCGGCTTCATACTGTTTGGAGGCACCTTGATCGCTATGGGCCTTTTTTCTTCCTCGCTTGCAGAAACCCAAATAGTATCCGCGGTTATAGGTTTCGCGCTTGTGTTGATATTCTGGGTCATGGAATTCTTTTCAAGCGCCGTCTCGGGCAGCGTGGGAAATTGGCTGGCGACCCTCTCTTTAAGCAAGCATCTGGAATCATTCAACAAAGGGGTTCTTGACGGAGGGGATATTTTCTTCTTTCTGGCAATGAGTTTTATGTTCATATTTCTTGCAATTAGGCGCTTAGAATGGAAACGCTGGTAACAGGAGGCTAATACAATGACTGATTTGCTTTATTTGATTCTGAGGATACTGGCGGCAGCCGCGCTAATTGGTTTATTCTTTTTATGGGTTAGAATGTCGCTAGACTGGTTTTGCAGGAAAGAAAAGGATTATCTGCTGGAAGGGATATATTCGAACAGATATTTGTGGCTGGTCATCGCGGTTATTTTAGGCATAGCCACATCATTTATTTATTACTTCCTTGTAGTCAGGAAGAAAAAGATTACTATCAGCAGAAACCTCGAGTACGGCGTATATTCTGTGGTGACGGTTTACTTTGTGCTTATTGGCGTCTGGTTTGCCGGCAAGGCACTCGACTATTATCCGATGCGTGCTGATCTGACCGAGAACAAAGTCTACAGCCTTTCGGGCCAGACAAAGAATGTCATCAAAGAACTTAAAACGGATGTGAAAGCTACGGCTTTTGTCAGGAAACTCGGTTCAGAAGCAAAATACATTGAGTACATGCTCACGGAGATGGGGCGCTATTCCAAAAGGTTTAAATTCGAGATCATAGACATTGATATTGACCCGGCAAAGTGGCAGAAATATATGATTGGAGAGGCTAACACGGTTGTCTTTGAGGCCGGTGAAACCCCGTCAGACGCTTCCGCCGGGCCGCAAAATGAAAATATCGGCCCTGCCGCGAGAAGCGCGGCCTATAAGCGCAAGGACGTCAAACAGCAGGATATCTTCCAGTCAGATGATCCTTATAATCCGCAAAAGATTGAACCAAAAGGCGAGCAGGCTTTCATAAACGCCGTTTACTCGTTGACCGAGGACAAGCAGCGGATAGTATATTTTTCGGAAGGGCACAGGGAGCTTAGCATCGGACAGGGAGACCGGAACGGACTTACCGAACTTGCTAAATACCTGAAGACGGAGAACTACTACATTAAAACGGTCAAGATTGCCACTGAAGGCATGGTGCCGGAAGACTGCGACCTGCTGATAGTTGCCGGGCCGTTAAATCCGTTCTTTGACAAGGAAGCAGAAGCCGTAAAAAACTATCTGAAGAACGGCGGCAAAGCTTTTTTTATGCTGAATCCCGACCTGCCCTGCGGGCTGGAAAAGACGCTGGAATACTGGAATATTAAACTTGAGAAGGGAGTTGTCCTGGATAAAAGAGCTTTCTTCCAGCCCATCCTGCCGATACCGTCCTATAAGATTCATCCTATTACAAGCCCTCTGGACAAAGACCAGGTGCCTTTGATTCTCCCGTACTCCAGGGGGATATCTGACCTGAAAGCCAAGCTTGACCCGAGGGTTGTTTCCAGAGATGATCTGCTGATGACCTCGGAATCCGGCTGGGCTGCCGCCGAAATCAAAAACGGCGAAAAACCGGTATTCAAAGAGGGCAGGGATGTGAAAGGCCCGCTTGCCCTCGCGGTCGCGGTTTCTGAATTCGTGAAAGCGGATCCCAAGAAAACCCCGGCTTCCGCGGAGTCCAAAGAAACGCAGTTTGTGGTTGTAGGTTCAAGCTTTTTCATTTCCAACCAGTGGCTAACCCGGTCCAAGGGAAACCTTGATTTTTTCATTAACGCGGCTAACTGGATGCTTAAGCAGGAAAATAAAATATCTATCAGGCCTGCTGCCGACGATATGAAGCGTCTTGAAATAACACCAACGAGAACCAATATAATGTTCCTTGTGGTAGTTGTGCTTGTCCCGCTAGCTATTGTCGGATCAGGGATATTTGTCTGGTTTAAAAGAAGGTCGAAGTAAGAACTGAAAGCAGCGGAGGAAAAGATGAAACGCAAGAAAAAGAACAAGTTTCTTGGCACATATATTGTTGTAGGGATAGTCGTGCTTCTCGGCATTTATGTTTACCAGTCCGAAAAAGGTGGCCACGTTGACAGGGCTGCCGTTCGTATTTTTGAAGCCAACACGGACGATATTTCCGCGATAGAGCTTACGGATAACGAGGCCGGCAAAGTTATAACCCTGCAGAAGAAAGGCAAAGACTGGAAAATGGTCAAACCTGGAGACTACGAACTTGATAAAGTCGCGGTTGAAGGCCTCGTGAACAGCCTGGCAAACCTTCCCATTGAAAGGAAGGTAAAGGATAACATTGCCGAACTTTCGGCCTACGGACTTGATAAGCCGGCTTATAAAGCGGCTTTTACCGAGAAAGGAAAAGTAAAGGCGTATATAATCGGCAAAAAGAATCCGACAGAAGTTTCTTACTACATCATGGATGAAGCCGGCAAAGATCTATACACGGCTTTCAACTACAGCGTCGACAACCTCAAAAAGGACCTGAAAAGCCTCAGAAAAAAATACCTGACGGAGCTTGACCCTGAGAAGTTGACCGGCATAACCATTAAGATGGATACCGGGGTGATAGTCCTGATGAAGTCAAAGGACAAGTGGTGGATCAGCCCTTATAATTTTGAATGCGATGAAAAAGCAATGGGCAGCCTTATGGGACGGATTAAGAACATCAGGGTCGTTGATTATATAGATGACGAGCCGAAATCACTTATTAGATACGGCTTGGAATCACCGCGCGTGAGCCTATGTGCGGATTCAGGAACCTCCAAGGTTACGGTTCTCGTCGGCAAGAAAGTCGCCGATAAGGAAGAGGACTATGTGAAGGTTGAAGGCCAAGCGTCTATTTACTCTGTTGACAGGTCTTTTACGCAGAGCCTTGACAAAACATACAATGATTTTAGGAGCAGAAACGTTCTTTCATTTAAACCGGATGAGATTTCGGCCATTGATTTTGACAAGGGCGGGAAGAAAATTCCGATAATAAAGGACAAATCGGGGAAGTTCACACTGGACAAGCCCTTCAATAAACCGGCCGATATTCAGGTTAGAGATTTAATCAGCCACCTTGGTTCTTTGCAGGCGCAGAGGTTTGCAGATGATTCGGGAAAAAGATTAGAGAAGTACGGTCTTAAGAATCCAATTGCAACTGTTTCCCTTTTCACAAAGTCCGGGAACGAGAAGAAGCTGAAGGCCAGGCTGCTGATAGGAACATCGGAAAAGTCAGAAATGTTTGTCATGATAGAAGGTCAGAATTCGGTTTTTGCCGTCCAGAAGGTGTTGCTTGACAAGCTCATCGGACTGGAAAGTATTGCCGGAGCCAATTAAGACGGAAAAACCATGAAACATCCAGCACTATCGGGGTTTTCGGTGTTTTCGACAGCAAATTTGACCTATTTCTCTGAAGGGAGGAGACCACGTGGCCAGGTTCTTTGCTATTTCTCTTTGTTTTGCGGTGCTTTTCGGTTGTGCCGCGCAGAAGGAGATCATAAAAGACGATAAAGCGGCGGTTGAGGCCTCTTCTGCAATCAATATGGCAAAGAGGGATATTTCTTCTGCCAGGGAAGCCGGAGCTGATAATTTTGCGGCTCAACTTCTTGCATCATCCGAAGCAAAACTTGCCATTGCCGAAGATGCAGCTGCAAAAACGGATTATCCGGTTGCCGTGTCATTCGCAAATATGGCGGATGCGGAGGCCTTAAAGGCAAGAGACAAGGCGCTTGCAGCCAAAGCGATAGAAACCGCTAACAGCGCGGTACAAAAAGCAAGAGAAGCCGGAGCAGGGAAACCGGCCCCTCAGTTAATGAAAGCCGCTGATGAACTTCTCGCTAGCGCGAAGTCGGCTTTTCCCGCCGAAGAATTCAAGAAAGCGGCTGATTTTGCTTCCAGGGCCATTGAAAAGGCGGAGGAAGCAATGCGGCTTCTTGAATTGAGCAATAAAGCTTTGGCTCTGCTGAATGAAGCAGAAAACACGATAGCCGAAGCAAAAAAAGCCGGAGCAGAGAAACTGGCGCCGGAACTTCTCGGGGCGGCTTCTGAAAAATATAAAGGTGCGGTTAAGTCTGCCGCAGAAGCGAATTATGTCGACGCTATCACTCTTGCATCAAAGGCGATAGATGATGCCAGAGCCGCTATTTCGGCCTGCGCGGCGCGCAAAATGCCTGACTACGTAGTTAAAAAAGGGGACTGTCTCTGGCGTATTTCCGCGAAAAAAGATATCTATGACGACCCTTTCCTGTGGCCTATGATATTTAAGGCGAACGCGGACAAAATCTCCGATCCTGATCTGATATATCCGGATCAGGGTTTTGTGCTGCCCTCATCGTCAGGAGATGAAGACAAGGATGCCGCAAAGAAGAACGCGCAGAAGTATGTGGGCGGTAAAAAGAATATAAAGTAGCCGGGCAAAGAGCCGGGCAAGGAAAAAAATGGATAAGGGATCATTATTGCTGAAAAACTGCAGGGTTTTCAATCCGCAGGAAGTTAAGGGGCGGAGTGATATCCTGATGATAAACGGAAAGATAAGGCAGATCGGCCGCCGCATCAGGGCGAGAGCAGGAATTCCCGTGCTTGACTGCAAGGGGAAAATAGCAGCGCCCGGTTTTATTGACCTGCATATTCACGGTGCCGGCGGGGCAGACGACCTGGTTGACACAACCGCGGCTCTGCAGACCATGTCGTTGACCATTGCCAGAACAGGCGTGACTTCGTTCCTTGCGACGGCTATCGCGGCGCCTATAAAGGAAAATAAATATTTGAGGGAGATAGCCGAAGCTGTAAAGACAGGTCTTCCCGGCGCCCAGGTTCTGGGGACGCATATCGAGGGGCCTTTTATCAATGTTACCAAGAGGGGCATGATCAGAGCGGACACCATTCAACGGGCTTCAAAAAAACTTCTCAAACAGCTTATCAACGAAGCGGGAGGAACTATCAGGATGCTGACCGTCGCTCCTGAGATTCCGGGAAACATAGAGCTTATAAAATACATGAAGAAGCACAAAATAGTGGCCTCCCTTGGGCACACCATTGCTTCCTACGACCAGGCGATGCAGGGAATCAGGGCCGGAATAACCCAGGCAACTCATATTTTCAATGCTATGACCAGCCTTAACCACAGAGAGCCTGGCGCGCCCGGCGCAATATTCGACAGCGAAACTGTCTCCGCGCAGCTGATCTGTGACGGGAAGCATGTAAGCCCGACTGTGATACGCATGATCTATAAGATACTTCCTCCGGAACGCATCTGCATTATAACGGACAGCATGCCTGACCAGGGGCTAAAAGACGGCCATTACAAATTCTACGGTACCGAATACGAGAGCGTAGACGGCACTTGTTACTACAAGGACGGCACGCTAGTCGGAACAGCGGTTCCCTTGAATGAGATGGGGAGAAGATTCATGAAGTTTACCGGAGCGCCGCTTTCCGAAGTATTTACCACGCTCTCTTACTCGTCTGCAAAATCTCTTGGACTGAAAAAAGGCAGGATCCTTGCGGGTTACGACGCGGATATCGTAATTACTGATGAAAGAATAAAGGTCTATGGCACGGTAGTTAAGGGGCGGCTGGTGGTCTGAGTGCCGCCGTCAATCAGGATCCTAAAATATCCTTTCAGGACCGTTGACGGTAAAGATCCCGTTCTTTCGCTGCTTGCAGGTTTGCTTACAGGAAAGAACAGGGTTTGCTACATAGCGCCTTCAGAAAGACGGGCCGACTTTATTAAGTCATTTTTCCCCGGCGAGAAACTATTTACCCGCAGTCCGGACACTCTTTCCGCAGAGCTCCTGGGAGAGTCCGGTCCCAGGCTTTTCAGCGAAGAACACCGCACGCTCTTCTTGCTAAATCTGCTCAATTCAGACACTGTCCTGTCCGGCTTGTTCGGGAATACTCCGGGAACTCTTTCCATATTGCTTGATCTGATTAATGACCTTAAACTCGGGCTGCATCACAGGGATGTTGAAAGATTGAGAGTAATTATCAGGAGGAGTATTTCAGGCTCTGACAGGGTTAGGGAGAGATCACTAGCCGCGGCGGATATTCTGAATGCCTATTGCCTGGAACTTGCCGCCGCCGGGGCCGCCGACAAAGCAGATTTGCCGCTGCTCGCGGCAGAAAAAATTAATCTGAAGGGCTTCCCTTATCCCGGCGTCGTCATTGACGGATTCTACGATCTTCCCGCCGCGCAGAAAGAATTTTTCGCGGGCATAGTAAATCACGCGGAAAGCGCGTATGCGGTAATAAGGGAAAACGACGGAATTCAAGGGTTGACCGGCGAAGAAAATGAGTTTTACGGATTCATTAAGGCTTTTCAGGGAGCGGCCGAGGAAACGCCGGAAGCCGTGCCGGCCCAAAGATTTCCTTCAGGCATTACTGTAGCTAAAGCAATGTCGAGGGAAGACGAAGTAAGGTGGCAGGCAGAGGAGATCCTTAAGCTTACCGGCAAAGGAGTGGAACCGGAAAGGATAATAGTCACATATCCCTCCATGTACGGATACTACCCGTATGTAAAGAGAATATTCGGAAGGTTCGGCATAGAATACAATACTTCCTATGAACAGGATCTTTCCGCTGTCCCCGGCGTGATTGCGCCTGTAAACCTTTTGCAATGTGTTTTAGAAGGCTATCCCAGGCGCAGGCTGGTAGAAACATTTACTTCGCCGCTTTTCACGGCCTTCTCCTCTCAGGCCGGGGCCCTGCTTCCTTCTGCCTCAAGGGACGCGGGAATAGTAGCGGGGGAAGATGAATGGAAAGGACTTGCAGAACGGCTTTCAGGTGAAACCCGCAGAGATGGTTTCTATTTCGGAAAAAAAGAAGAACTGGAAGCGGTCTGCCGCGAAGTTTCTCTCTTCATAAGCCGTTCAAAACCGGCGGAATTGATGAGCTTTAAGGAGTTTGCCGTTTTTGTGAGCGGCCTGCTCGTTTTTGCCGGCTACAAACCTGACGCTGACGGGGTTTCTAAGGCGTTTAATGACCTGCTCTCGGCTATAAAATCCTATCGCGGCTCCGGGTCAGGAATGAAACACAAGTTCAAAGACCTCTGCAAGATGTTTCTTGATATGCTCGCAAAAGCCAAGTACGGAGATAAGGGTCTAAACAGCGGGGTAAAAGTCCTGGGAATACTTGAGACCAGGGGGGTTGAGGCCGGTCACATTTTCTTTGGAGGTTTAAACGACGGGGAATTTCCTCTCAGGCCGAAGCAGGAGATGGTGATACCTGACAGGCTGAGGAAAGAACTTGGGCTTACCTCTTTTGACAGGAGGATCGCGCTGCAGCGGTTCCATTTCCACAGGCTGCTTGAAACCCCGCTTGACGGTATACATCTGTCTTATCCCGCGCAGGACAGCGACAGGCTTCTTTTTCCGAGCAATTTTCTGCCGGCTGACCTGCAAAGTTTCAATACGGAAAAAAACGGCGGTTTGTCGGCAAGCCGGTCAACAGCTGCCTCAAATGGCATGGTTAAGAATCTTCTGGACAACCGGATAGCGCTTTCTGAAGCGGCGTTGAAGGGTTTTGGGCCGGACATGTTCATAAACATAACGGCATTTGACGCCTATATAAAATGTCCGTATTCTTTTTATCTGGATAGGATTTTAAAGCTTAAACCTTTCGAAGAACCGGATTACGAAGTGGACGGAGCTTCCTACGGGATTATTATGCATGCGGCCATGCAGGAGGCAGTAAAACCGGGCCTAAAGCCCCTCGGAGGCGTAAGGGAACGTCTGGAAACAGCATTAAATGAACGCTTGAAGCAAGAAAGGCTCAGCAGGTTTTGGAAAGATTTTGTCAGTAAGAGGGCAATGTGTGCGGCTGCGGCAATTGAGAAGGCCGAACTCAAACTTGCCGCGGAGTATCCGGAAGTGTTTTCGGTTGAGAAAAAACTCTCAGGGGAGCTCGTGCCGGGATTGCTTAAAGTAAAAGGCCGGGTGGACCGCGTTGATATTGACGGCAGAGACTTTCTTGTAATAGATTACAAAACCGGCAAAAACGCCGGAAGCGTCGCGGGACTCACGGCGCGGCTGGAAAGCCTGCAGCTGCCTCTCTATGCGGCTCTGCTGGAAAAAGAGTTCCCGGCATTCAAGACGCGTGAGCTGGCGGTTTTTGACCTTACGGAAGGCAGGCTTGTCAGGGTAAAGACCGAAGACTCTGGACGGCTAATGGAAGCTGCAGTGTTAAAGGCGCAGGAGATTATCAAGGCAGTCAGGAGCGGAGATTTCCCGAGGCTAAAAAGCGCGAAATGCCGGTTCTGCGGGTACGCCGGTTCCTGCAGAGGAACAGATTCTTATTGAAGAGTAAAATAGCCTGATGTATAATTTAAAATGATTTGTTTCTAAAAGGAGGAAATAATGAAAAAGTTCTGTTTTTCTGCAATAGCAGGTATTTTGATGTTCCTTGCGGCAGGCGCCGCGGCGAAAAGCACCATGATTCTTAACGTAAATAAGGGCGAACTTCCTGATGATTCCAACGAGTGTAATGTTTCTCTGACCGAAGAGAATGTCGCGAAAGAAGGCGAGTTCAGTATGAAAGTCGAATTCAACAAGATTGGCTGGGTCGGAATGTTTAAGCCTAAAAAAGGCTCGTGGTCAGGATTCAAGAAGCTAAAATTCATAATAGTAAATCCCTCTGAAGCCGTCATCAAAGATGTTGGTTTTTGCGTTAAAGGCGCCAAGATGACCAACACTTCGGAAAACAGGAAGGATTTCAAATTTGAAATACCGGCCGGGAAGAAGGAATTCACCATTAATCTTGTGGGAGAGGTTTGTAACGACGGCAAGAGCCAGCTTGATATCAGCCAGGTGTATATCTGGAATTTCGTCAACTTTACCGACCAGAAGGTTTCCTTCTATGTCCAGAAGGTGTGGTTGGAAGATTAATTTAAATACAAATATAGTAACGCGAATATAAAAAGGGCCTCTGAGAAGAGGCCCTTTTTTGGTTTATAACGTTCATAACGTTTAAAACGTTCTTAACGTAAAAATAAACAGGATTTGTAGCGGTTTGCCACGGTTTGCATTTCGTTACAAACGTTAAGAACGTTAGTAACGTTATAAACCGCACTTAGTATTATTTATCCAACACATACTTCTTCAATTTCTCAAATTTATCGAACGGTTTCTTGTCGGTTGAAACCCTTCCGAATTTCTTGTAAATCGACTCTTCTTCAGGCGTCGGTTCAAGCAGGTAGCTTGTTGGCGTGAACTGCTCGAAGATGTACCCCTGCTTTCTCATTATTTTGAGGTTGTTTAGCACCCTTTCGTAGGAGATCGGCGATTTTGAGGCCATCCTGTATGTCCAGCCCATCGCGAAACAGGGCATGTCCACTCTTGCCGTAAAGATGTGGGGGAATACTGATTTAACGGTTTTGAAGATAGTGGCGAAGGATTCCGGGAAGAGGACAAAATTATCCGTGTGGATGGAAAGAATTCCCCCCTTATTCATCCTTCTTTCGCAGATTTTATAGAATTCATTAGTGTAAAGCATTTTTGAAGGTCCGTGCGGTTCGGTTAGGTCTATGACCATCACATCGAACTTTTCTGCGGTGTTCTCAAGGTAAGCGCGGGCATCCTGATAAATTATCTCTATTCTCTTGTCCTTAACGACCTTTTGTATCTCGGGGTAGTATTTAATACAAAAATCCACAACTCCCTTGTCTATTTCCACCATCAGTATCCTTTTTAGCGAGCCCCATTTTACGGCCTCTTCAAGCGCGTAGCAGTCGCCGCCGCCTACAATACAGATGCTCTCCGGTTTCTTGTGGGCTAAGAGAGGCGCATCAACCAGGTACTGGTGGTATTTGTTCTCGTCACGCTCTGAAATTTGTATCTTCCCGTCAAGGAAAAGCAGAGTACCAAAAGTCTCATTCTTGAAGAGCTCCATATTCTGGAATTTGGTCTTACCGTGATAAAGTTTTTTGCCGCCGTATATATGACCGAACTGGTCCGTTGTCCATTCAATTTTTTTCTGCATTTGTTTCCTCCCGTTTGGAACTGTATTCTATACGGAAAACAGCGAAAATTCAATATTTTTTCGGTTAGAATGAAAAAAAGGAAGAGTGGCGGCTCGGCTTTCGCTCTGCGACTAAGCTGCAATGAGTAAAAAGCGCGGCTAACCAAATAACCTTTGAAAGTGAATGGTTAAAATGATACATTTAATTGTATCTATAAGCCTTGCGGAGGGACATATGCCCGTAGAAATAAAAGTCGTAAAAACAGAAAAAGAACTGAATGAGTTTATCGATTTCGCCTGGCAAATCTATAAAGGCAACAAGTTCTGGATTCCAAATCTTAAGGCAGAGTACCGGAAGATGCTGACCCCTGGAAAGTATCCCTTCTGGGAACACGCCGAAAGAGAGTTATATATCGCGTTTAAGGACGGCAAACCGGCCGGCAGGGTTGCGGCGATACGCGATGACAATCACGACAAAGAGCACAACGAAAAGGCGGGCTTCTTCGGTTTCTATGAGTGTATTGATGATATCGAGGTTTCTAAGAAACTGCTGGAAACAGCCGCGCGCTGGCTTAAAGCAAAGAACTGCGTGTACATGCGGGGACCGGCTTCACCAAGCGTTAATGACGAATACGGCTGGCTTCTCGAAGGTTTTGACATGGAACCGGCGGTGATGATGCCTTACAATCCCAGGTATTACCTGAAACAGGCGGATGCCTTTGGTATGAAGAAAGTTAAGGATCTTTACGCTTTCCACAAATGTTCCTTGACCGGAATCCCTGAGCGCATTGAAAAGATGATGAAGAGGATTAAGAGGACGTCGTTGTTTAACATCAGGACGCTTGATCTGAAGCATTTTGACAGAGATGTCGCGATTATTAAGGATGTCTACAACAAGGCGTGGGAGAATAACTGGGGCGCTGTGCCCATGACCAAGGCAGAGATGGATCTTGCGGCGGAAGGCATGAAACAGTTCTTTGACCCAAAACTCATCATCATTGCCGAAACAAAAGACGGCAACAAACCGGCAGGTATCGCGATAACGCTCCCCAACCTTAACGAAGTTCTTAAACATGTGAGCGGCTGCGATGGGATTATGGGGCTGGGACTGCTTGGCCTGCTGAAATTTATGTGGTACAAGCCGAAAATAAAAGGCTGCAGGGCTCTTATCGGCGGTTGCTTGAAAGAATACAGGCAGACAGGGCTCATCGCCGAAATATTTTACGAGAGCGCGAAGAATGGAATAGAAAGATATGATTGGTGTGAACTTTCCTGGAACCTTGAGGATAACAGGATGGTAAATGAATTCGACGCGGAACTTGGTTCGGTGCTTTACAAAAAATACAGGCTGTATCAGTTGCCTCTTTAGAAAAGAAGAGAAGCAGCCGGATGAAAATTATCTGGGCGCCTAACGGCGCCCTTTTTTTTGTGAGAAAGGTAAATAGGCGCGAATTTTCCGGAATACCTAATCCTCGAAGAGAGCGAGAAATAATTAATAAATTCAAATTAACACTTGTCAGTTGGGAAAATATGGTCTATTATGTATGTGTGAGAACAAACCTTAAACTTACTCAAGCTGCATCCCGGTCTCAAAAACACTTAAATTCCGAAATAATACTTATTTCATTAGAAGGCCGAAAGGCTGAACTAAGAGGTTAGTGCCGGTTTATGCGGATAGTTCTTTCTCCGCAGGAGTGACCGGCAGAGGAGGTACTTGTGGCTAAGAAAATTGCAAAGAAGGCGAAGAAAACTGCAAAAAAGAAAAAGAAATAGGCTTCCGCTTGCGTAAAGCAGGTTAAGTGAAAGGAAAAGGGGTTGCGGCTAGTCCGGAACCCCGTTTTCTTGATAGGGGCCGGGGAATAAACTTAGAGTGTTTGTAACGTGGGAACGTTTATCTTTCAGATGCCGGAGAAAACCTCACCCTTTAGGGTGAGG
>CAIWRR010000140.1 GCA_903915125.1 Candidatus Firestoneibacteriota bacterium
ATCGCATCTCTTCATCGGTGTAATCAAACAAAATAATTTGATTCTTAATGCAAAGGAGAAAGTATGGGAAACATGACGCCAAGAGAAGTAATCCGCAAGAACATCAGGTTTGAAAATCCGGACAGGATAGGAATCCAATTTGACCGCGGAAGAATGGATGATTTTGTGAAAGAGGTAAAGATATTCCCGAAACGCTACGAGGAAAAAAAGTGGGTTGAAGGCCAGTTTGAATATTACGATGATGAATGGGGGAATATCTGGTACCGCATAATCGGCGGCAGCAAGAAAGGGGAGATAAAGAAACCGGTGCTTGAAGACTGGGCGGCTTTGAAAGACCTGAAGTTGCCAGATTACCTTGGGTCTGATGATTTTGGAAGGATTAAACGAATATTTGAGGCGGACGGAAACAGGCATTACAGGATGGTTAACCTGCCGGGATTTCCTTTTTCCATCAGCAGGTACCTGAGGAAGATGGAGATTTACTTCCAGGACCTGGTGCTGGAGCGCGAGAATGTTGACAAGCTTCACGACCTGGTAACTTCAAATCTTGAAAAGCTAATAAGAAAGATTCCCGAGACAGGGGCGGACGGCGTTATTTTCTTTGAGGACTGGGGCATCCAGGACCGCCTGCTTATCTCTCCTGATATGTGGCGCGACATTTTCAAACCTCTCTACAAGAGGCTGTGCGATGCGGCGCATTCCGTAAATCTTGATGTGCTGATGCATTCCTGCGGCTACAACTGGGCGATTATTGACGACCTCGCCGAGGTGGGCATCAACGCGTTCCAGTTTGACCAGCCGACGCTTTACGGGGACGAGAAACTTGCGGAGCGCCTGCAGAGCCATAAGATTTGCCTTTATTCCCCGGTAGATGTGCAAAAAATACTCCCGACTGGAAATAAAAAACTGATACAGGATGAGGCTCGTAAGATGGTAAAGCTCTTCTTCGGAAAGAACGGCGGGCTCATCGCAAAGAATTATCCCGATATCAACGGCATAGGGGTAACGGAAGAATGGGATAACTGGATGTACGAAGCTTTCCTCGAATACGCGAAATGAAAGGGCCTAACCGCTCCCTGATGCTCTCGCTGCTCCTGCTAATGGAGCTTATGATAGGCGGGCATTACGCGTGGAGTATTTATTCAAGAGAACTCATTACGAAGCACGCTTTTACGGCCACGCAGTCTCAGATCACTTATTCCGTTTATCACCTGTGCTTCGCGCTGGCCCTGCTTTATGGAGGCCGGGCGCTTGAGAAATACGGGCCGCGTTTCACGGGCATGACGGGCGGCGCTGTTTTCGGGGCAGGCTATATCCTTGCGGGACTGCTTCCCGTGTCGGTATTTGGCCTCTCTGTTTCCATAGGCATGCTGGCAGGCGCCGGTTCCGGTTTTTGCTATATCACTACGCTTGCAACCGTCCAAAAATGGTTTGAAGACAAAAAGGCGCTGGCCACGGGCGCCATCGTTTCCTTTTTTGCTTTTGGCGCGGTACTTGTCTCTTTTCTGGCGGAACTGCTGCTTGGGCGGGGCGTTCCAATCCGGAATATCTTCCTGCTGCTCGGAGTTTCTTACTTTTTTCTGCTGACGCTAAGCGCCTCCTTTCTTAAAAACCCCGAGAATTATAAGAGCAATGACCTGCCTATGGCTTTCAAAGCAATCCTCAAAGACAGAAACATTTTGGCGATGACTATTCCCATGTTCTCGGGGCTATTTGCGGGACTAATGATTACGGGCAGCCTGAAAAATATAGGCGCAAGCAGGAATATAGAATACGCCGGAATAGCGGTAATGCTTATTTCCGCTTTTAACGGGGCAGGCAGGCTGCTTTGGGGCTGGATAATACATGTAATCGGGGAGCAAGCTTCAATAATTCTTTCCCTTTCAGCGCAGGCGATAATTCTCTTTACTTCCGTTTTCTGGATAAATGGCCCTGTGTCTTTCTTTATTTTTGCCGCTCTTGTCGGGCTTATTTATGGCTGCACGCTTGTGGTTTTCGCTTCAAATGTTTCAAGAGTCTACGGAGTAAAGCATCTTTCTTCTATTTATGGTTTTATGTTCCTGACAAACGGAGCCGCAGGGATAGGCGGCCCTATCATAGCGGGGCTTTCAAAGGACCTTACGGGAAATTACAACGCAGCAATAATTATAGCGGCGGCAGTGTGCGTTATAGGGCTTGCGGTGTTTAAGGGGATGTATAGGGAAGTCAAAAGTTAAAAGCGTTCATAACGTTACTAACGTTCTTAACGTTTGTAACGTAAACCGAAACCTCTACCGTAGTCCTCCCAGCGAATTACGTTATAAACGTTACAAACTTTATTCTGCTATGCCAGACGAAGTCTGGCATGACTAATATCCTACCTTACAGAACAAGACGCACGAAGTGCGGCTTATTTTGCTATGCCAGAC
>CAIWRR010000141.1 GCA_903915125.1 Candidatus Firestoneibacteriota bacterium
CGGCGTTCAGCTCTGGGGCAACCTTCCGGGCAGCGCAAAACAGTACTTGCAGTACCGTCTGGCAGTCATCAACGGCAGCACCTTTGGCGCGGAAACAAATCCTTACAAGGATTATTCAGTAAGGCTTTGCTCCACAGTATTACCGGGACTTGAACTCTCCGGTTCTGCTTATTTAAGGAATCTTGCCGGCAGCTACCAGAACAGCGAAGATCTTTATGCGAAATACGAAAGTGATTCATTCTTCTCTCTTATCGGCAACTGCCCTACTTTCTTCACCTTTGAAGTAGCAGGCGGCTATGACAAGAACAATCTGAACCAGGTCCTGGATTCCATTGTAACTCTCGAAGTTCAGCCGTTTGGCCTTCTGGCGCCCTGCCTTTCCGGCATAGCTCCGGTATTAAGAGCTGAACAGTGGGACCCGAACCAGAACGACGGCGGAGCAGATGTAATCAACTACTACACTGTCGGCGTAAACTTATATCTTGACCCGGCGGTAAGGATACTTGTTGATTACCGTATGAGAGATGTAAAACCGGAACTTAACATTGCTAACGTAATGGTTCAGCTCAACTACTAAATCTAACAAGGAGGATACATGAAATTACTCAAAGTCATTGCTTCTGCCGCGCTGGTTTTGTCTCTGGCAGTTTCAGCGAATGCAGGAAAGAAACTTGTAGTGGACGGTTCAAGCACAATTCTTCCCATAGCCCAGGCTCTGGCAGAGAAGTTCATGGATAAGCACGCCGATATTACGATCAGCGTTAAAGGCGGCGGTTCCGGAATAGGAATTGCTTCTCTTCAGGATTCAACTTGCGATATAGCTGATTCTTCCAGGCCAATCAAAGGTTCTGAAATAGCGATAGCCCTTACAAAAGGCGTTGATCCGAAAGCGACTGTAATCGCCCTTGACGGCATCGCGGTAATAGTCAACAAGGCGAACGGAATCTCTAACCTGACCAAGAAACAGGTCAGGGGTATATACAACGGTTCAATCTCTGATTGGGCACAGGTAGGAGGAACTCCCGGCAAGATTATGGCAGTTTCCAGGGACACCTCCAGCGGTACCTACGAAGCATTTATTGCTCTTGCTTTGGAAGGCGACAAGATCAGGCCTGATGCGATGCTTCAGGCAGCCAGCCAGGCGGTTGCTACAACGGTAGCCAATACTCCCGGCGCGATAGGCTATGTCGGCATCGGCTACATAAGCGACACCACTAAAGCTCTTACAGTAAACGGAATAGAGTGCAAGAAAGAGAACGTTCTGAACAACAGCTATCCCTATTCAAGGCCGCTCTTTATGTACACGAACGGCAAGCCTCAGGGCGATGCGAAAGTCTTTATTGATTTCACATTGAGCGCGGAAGGCCAGTCAGTTGTCGAAGAACAAGGGTTCGTTGCTTTAAAAAAGAAGTAGTAAAAGGAGAGGGCGACGGCCTTAAAAGGCCGTCGCCCGCCATAAATGAAAATATCCGAAAAAATATATAAAAACACCTTCATGGTCGTCGCGTTCTCTTCCCTTGTGTTTTTAACCGGGATAGTTCTGGTTTTATTCATAGAAGGTCTCCCTGCTTTCTCGGTTACCGGTGTTTTATCTTTTATTTTCGGCAAAAGCTGGTATCCGACTTCAACTCCGCCTGAGTTTGGAATAATGCCGTTAATCTCCGCTTCATTTGTTGTTTCCGTCGGCGCTATGCTTTTTGCGATTCCGATAGGGATAGGGAGCGCTCTCTATATTCACGAAATAGCCGGCGAAAAACAAAAGATGTTCCTCAAACCAATAATCGAGCTCCTGGGAGCTATTCCTTCAATAATATTTGGATTCTTTGGAATGGTTATAGTTGCGCCTCTGGTCCAAAAACTATTCAATCTTTCAACGGGTCAATGCGCCTTTACAGGAGCCCTGATTCTCGGCGTGATGGCTATCCCGGTTGTATGCAGTATCGCTGAGGACGCGCTAAGCGTAGTCCCAAGAAGTTTTAGAGAAGCCTCTTTTGCCTTGGGCGCCAATAGATGGCAGACCCTCTGGAAGGTAATAATTCCTGCCGCGGGATCAGGAATATCAACGGCGATCGTGCTGGGCATTAGCCGGGTAATGGGAGAAACTATGACGGTTCTATTGGTAACAGGAGGCGCGGCTCAAATACCGAACTCCATTTTTTCTCCGGTCAGACCGATGACTTCCACGATAGCCGCTGAAATGGGGGAGGCAGCTGTAGGGGGAACTCATTTTCACGCATTATTTGCAATAGGATTAGTCTTGTTTGTGATTACGCTAATTTTAAATATGATTGCGGAATATATAGGAAGAAAATACAGGTTAAAATTGGGGCTTGATGTATGATAATAAAATCTATCAACACACAGAGACTTGGTTTTGCGGCGCTTTTCGTGTGCATCATTATTGCTCTATTGGTGCTCGGATCCTTGATATACTTTATCTTCTCTAACGGTATTAGCTCGTTTTCCTGGACGTTTTTTACAGACATACCCAGGAAATCTATGACAGCAGGCGGAGTAGGTCCTGCAATAATAGGAACGATATACCTTGTTATCGGATCAATCATAGTAGCCCTTCCGCTTGGAGTCATAACTGCGATATATCTCTGCGAATACTCTCCAAAGAACCTGATTGTTAA
Organism: Candidatus Firestoneibacteriota bacterium; assembly: GCA_903915125.1. Taxonomy (GTDB): domain Bacteria; phylum Oederibacteriota; class D2-FULL-39-29; order D2-FULL-39-29; family CAIOVX01; genus CAIOVX01. Next base: position 2,637 of record CAIWRR010000141.1, read on the forward strand.
TATTATCCGGCTAAGCGTAAACAACCTTGCCGGCGTTCCCTCTGTTGTTTTTGGGCTTTTCGGGCTGGCAGTGTTTGTCAAGCTATTCAATTTTCATGTCTCAATACTCTCTGGAAGCTTAACGCTGGGCATCCTAATTTTGCCTGGCATCATATCAGCATCCTATGAAGCTATAATAGCAGTTCCTCAGTCGCTGAGAGAGGCATCCTACGCGCTGGGGGCCACACAGATTCAAACGATAGGACGCATTGTGCTTCCGGCTGCCCTGCCCGGAATACTCACCGGAATTATTTTGGGGGTCGGACGCGCGGCCGGGGAAACGGCTCCTATCCTTTTCACTGCCGCTACCTTCTATGCGAGAACCTATCCCACTTCTATAATGTCGGACACAATGGCGTTACCTTATCATATTTATGTTCTAATGACAGAAGGCACTCATCCTGAAGTACAAAAAATGATCGCGTATGGCTGCGCGCTTATTCTGCTAATTCTGGTTTTGGCAGTTTCCGGAATAGCAATTTATTTAAGACAAAGGCAAAGGAGAAAGTATGGATAATAACTTGAAGGAAACCGTCAGAGTTAAAGCCGACAACATAAATTTCTTTTATGGCAGCAAGAAGGCGCTGAACGGAATCAACATGGATATATATGCCAATAAAGTGACTGCGCTAATTGGCCCTTCAGGATGCGGCAAGTCCACATTTTTGAGGCTTATCAACAGGATGAACGATCTTGTTACTTCTTCGCGAGTTGAAGGCCAGCTGCTGCTGGACAATAAGAACATTTTCGACAAAGATGTTGATGTCGTTGAATTGAGAAGAAAGGTTGGAATGGTCTTCCAGAAACCGAATCCGTTCCCTAAATCTATCTATGAGAACATGGCTTACGGCCTCGAGATAAAGGGTGTAAAGGACAAAAAATTTACTGACGAGAAAGTATTTGAATCTCTAAAAAAAGCAGCTCTTTGGGACGAGATAAAAGACAGGCTGAATGACAGCGCTCTAAGGCTGTCCGGCGGGCAGCAACAGCGCCTGTGCATAGCAAGATGCCTGGTTGTTGAGCCGGAAGTTATTCTTTTTGATGAGCCCTGCGCGAGCCTTGACCCGATCTCCACCAGAAAAATTGAAGAGCTTATTATAGAACTCAAGCAGTTTTACACCATAATAATCGTGACCCACAACATGCAGCAGGCTGCCCGAGTCTCTGACTATACGGCATTTATGTATCTTGGCGACCTTATAGAATTCGGACCGACAGAGAAACTATTCACCGTGCCGAAAGATAAAAGGACTGAAGAATATCTTACCGGAAAATTCGGTTGAGCCCGGAGCCTGCCATGCAGAATATACTTTTTGTCTGCGTTGAGAACGCCGGGAGGAGCCAGATGGCGGAAGGGTTCGGCAACTCTTTCGGTTGCGGCAAAATAAAAGTTTTCAGCGCCGGCTCAAAGCCGAGAAAGCATGTTCACGAATACGCAGTAGAGGTAATGAAAGAGAAACGCATCGATATCTCAAATAGCAATCCGAAAGGCTTTGATGTGCTGCCCGTTGCAAGATTTGATTATGTGGTTAATATCGGCTGCGAGGATGAATGTCCTGTTGTTCCGGTTCGCGAGGTCTTGACATGGGATATTCCCGACCCCAAAAACGGATCGGTTGAAAACTACAGAAAAGTCAGGGATATAATCGAAAAAAAAGTCAAAACAATGATGGAAGCGCTCGACAACTAAGGCAAAACCCGGAGGAATGATGCAGGAAAAAATAGACGCAATAAGGAAGGAAATAACCGCGTACGCCAGCTATATTGATAATATGGTTGAGAACAGCATTAAGGGGTTTTTCCTGAGAGACAAAGAACTGCTTAACAATATTATTGAGAAGCTCGAACCTGTTGCGAATGACGAAGAAATTCGGCTCGATGAGGTTTGTGTTAACTTCATCGCCAGGCAGCAGCCGGCCGGGAAGAATTTGCGGCAGATTATTATGACGCTTAAAATGACGAATGACCTTGAGCGCATGGGCGATCACGCGGTAAATATCGCGCAGAGTTC
>CAIWRR010000142.1 GCA_903915125.1 Candidatus Firestoneibacteriota bacterium
TATTTTATAGAGCATATCAACGGATATTTGATATTGTTTCGAGGCGTTTAATGGGGTTATGCTTACCGGATAGTTGAACCGGCGCGGGAAGAGCCTCAACACGGAAAAAAGCGCCGGGAAAAGCAGCGCCATAAAGACCGGAACAAGCAGGACGCGCAGGAGCAGCCGGCCGGACATGTACGCGTCCGGATTTCCTAAAAAATCAAAATGCGAAGGAACTTGTCCTGCGGCCGGGATGGCCCCCGCGGCAACAAAAGCAGCGGCGGCCATAAGAAAAACGATGGCAAGAATCGCGATATCCGTGTAAAGATGTTTTCTGGAATAAGGTATCTTGATATCAGGCCGGTTGTTCTTCGCCACATCACCCCTCGGCTACACAGATGAGAAACTTTGGATTGCAGTCGCTTTAATCTGCGTAATCGCATTTTGTAATCTATGTAATCTTATTTCCCAATATCTTCTTTCACCGTGATCTTAATATTCCCCTCTTCTCCCGGGAATATCATGACCGGAATTCCGAGGCGTTCAACCAGGCTCGCGTCGTCAGTTCCGTAGTAGCCCTCGTCATGCGCGCGCTCGTAAGCCCTGATTAACAGGCGGTAATCAAATACCTGCGGGGTCTGAGCAAGAAAGAGCTGGCGCCTGTCCAGCGTTTCATCCACATATTTACCGTTCATGGAACGCTTGACAGTTTCTTTTACAGCTATTACAGGCAGAACCGCCCGGTGCTTCTCGGCTGAGAGCACAAGCCTTTTGACAAGCTCGGGCGTCATGTAGGGCCTCGCGGCATCGTGAATAAGCACGGCACGGCAATCCTTTCTGACTTTCTTCAGGGCGTTGGCGACAGAATCCTGCCTCTCCTTCCCCCCTATTACCAGCCTCACATTCCCGAATTTTCCTTTGCGGATGAGCGCTTTGCACGCCGCTTCATCCTCCGCCCGCACTGCCACCAGCACTTCTTTTATGTCCGGCACCTGCGCAAATACCTCGAGCGAGTAAGCAAGCATAGGTTTGCCGTTTAATTCAATATATGGTTTGTTCGTCTTGCCGCCCATCCTCTTTGAGGAGCCGGCCGCGACGATAATGGCGGAGGCTATAATCATCAATCCTCCTTTTTCTTTGAGAAAATCATCCTGCCCGCCGAAGTCTGTATCACCGAAGTGATAACAATATCCAACGTTTGGTTAATGTGATTCCTCGCGCCGTCGACGACAATCATTGTGCCGTCATCCAGGTACGCGACGCCCTGCTGGGCTTCCTTGCCTTCTTTGAGTATTTTCACCTTCATCATTTCGCCGGGAAGAACAATGGGCTTTACCGCGTTGGAGAGGTCGTTAAGGTTCAGAACTTTTACTTTTTCAACCTCTGCGACTTTATTAAGGTTGAAATCGTTTGTAACAACTTTGGCGTTATATTTTTTTCCCATCTTTATAAGCTTCTGGTCAACGCCGTTTACATCAGGAAAGTCATCGTCATAGACTTTGACATTTGGCGAAATCTTCTGCATCTGGTTTAATATGTCCAGGCCTCGTCTGCCGCGATTCCTCTTGGTGGCATCCGGGGAATCCGCGATAAGCTGGAGCTCGTGAAGCACGAACCGCGGGACAATTATCTCGCCGTCAAGAAAACCGATAGCCAGCACTTCGGCGACGCGCCCGTCAATGATGACGCTTGTATCGAGGATTTTTGGAACGAAGCCGCTCTTCCCGCGCCCCAGCGGCAGCTTAAACCCGAGAATCTCCTCTTTTTTGTTAAGCGCAAGCGCTATGCCGAAATAGAGGCAAAAAAGATATATCGCTATCGGAAGGAAAGCAAACCTTTCGTCCTTAAAGAAAACGAAATAGGAAAGGCCCATGGAAAGAAGAACCGCCATAATGAGCCCTAGAACAAGCCCGGCAAGGAAAGCAACGAGATCCTTCACTGAAACTCTTTTCAGAAGAAATTCCACCAGTATTAAAGCCAGGCTTCCCGCGACACCGAACAGCACCCCGTTCTCGACCGGTCGCGAAAAATTTCCGGCGTACACGAAACCGAGCGCCGCGCTTGCTGCAATAAAAAGGATTCTAAGTAAGATGACCATAAGGGCCTCCTAAAACACAACTATAAAAACATAAACTATAATATCGTTTATAACGTTTATAAGTTTATAACGTCACGAGTTCAATAAGGAAGTGCAACACTTAGGAGGTTATGTTAACCTAAGTGTCTATGAAAAAGCAATATAAGCACTTCAGTATCGAAGATCGAGATTTGCTATGTGCGTATCACAATCAAGGCCTAA
>CAIWRR010000143.1 GCA_903915125.1 Candidatus Firestoneibacteriota bacterium
AAACGACCAGCTCATCGTTGAGTTCTACAGAAGGTAAAAATTCCTCAAGGGGGAAACAAAATATGAAGTGGAAAAGAATGGAGATGCCGAGCAAGCTTGAACCCGAAAAGGAAACACTTACCGGCACTTACGGGAAGTTCGTAGCGGAACCTTTTGAAAGAGGATACGGCCAGACCATCGGTACGGCTTTGAGGCGCGTGCTTCTTTCTTCGATACAGGCTGCGGCAGTGACGAGCGTCAAAATAGACGGCGTCAGCCACGAATTCGGGACGCTTACCGGTGTATCGGAAGACGTAACCGAGATAATACTCAACATAAAGCAGCTGAAACTCAGGCTAAACGGTTTTAATCAGAAAAAGATAGAACTTGAGGTCAAAGGACAAAAAGTGGTCAAGGCGTCTGACATTAAGGAAGATGCTGAGATAGAGATTATTAACCCGGATCTTGTCATCTGTACGCTGTCAAACCCGAGCGCGAAGATACACATCGAGATGACGGTTGACTCCGGCAGGGGCTATGTTACGGCTGAGCAGAACAAGAAAGAGGACGCTCCGATCGGCGCAATTGCGGTAGATTCCATCTATACGCCTGTCAATAAGGTTAATTTTAAGGTTGAGAACACCAGGGTCGGACAGATAACGGACTACGAAAAGCTTGTACTCGAAATCTGGACGGACGGCAGAATCAAACCGGAAGATGCGCTTTCCTTCGCGGCAAAGATAATGCGCGACCACCTTCCCATATTCATCAACATCGAAGAGGATATGGAGGTCGAAGAGGAAACGCCGGTAGACAAGGACAAGGAAAAACTCAAGGAAATTCTAAAGAAGAGCGTTGACGAACTCGAGCTTTCCGTCAGGTCCGCAAATTGCCTTAAAGTTGCCGGCATTAAGAGCATCGGCGAGCTTGTCTCAAAGAGCGAGTCGGATATGTTGAAGTACAGGAATTTCGGCAAAAAGTCGCTTAAGGAGATTGCTGATATTCTCGGTACTATGGGCCTTTCTTTCGGCATGAACCTGTCGCCGGAGATACTTGAAGAGTTTAAGACCGAAACACCGGAATAAGACACTCCGGTTCAGACGGGTGTTTTCATTCGGAATCGAAGAGAGAAAATGATAAAGGGAGCGGATTATGAGGCATAGAGTTGCGGATAAAAAATTGGGCAGAACCTACGAGCATAAGAAAGCCCTGCTCAGCAATATGGCAATCTCTCTTTTCCGTTACGAGAGGATAGAAACCACGCTGGTGAAGGCGAAACTGCTCCGCGTCAAAGCGGAAAGGATGATCACGTGGGCAAAGAGAGGCGGGCTGGCCAACATAAGGCTGCTGGAAGGCGCCCTGCTTCATAACAAGGACACAGTCGGGAAACTTATAAAAGTAATAGCGCCGAGGTATAAAGACAGGAACGGCGGCTATACCAGAATAATGAAACTCAGGAACAGGAAAGGCGACAATGCTTTGATAGCGATAATAGAGCTTGTCGACCGCGTGAAAAGAGAAAAGAAAGTTAAGAAAGAAGGGAAGGAAGTCGCGGCGGTTGAAGCAAAAGGCGCCAAGAAAGAAGAAGGCGCAAAGAAATAACGAAGAACAAAAGGGCTTCCGCGAAAGCGGGAGCCCTTTTTTGTTAGGTTTACTATTGCTTCAATTTGTTGGCATCCGGGGGGCACATGAAAAAAAAGAATGATTTTGCGGGTTATACCGGGCTCATAGACCTGATGTCTGCAGTAAATAAATATCCGCTTTCATTCCTAAGCGCGGGAAAGCAGACGGCTTCTGCCTGGAGTGGAAAGGCCCGTCGCAAAATGTTTGAACTTTTGGCATTTGCCCCGAAGGATGTCCCGTTCTCTCAAAGACTAAAAGCAAAAGTTAAGAAAGACGGCGTCATAGTCGAGACGCTGGAATACTCTTTGCCCTACGGTCCAGAAACGGAAGCCTACTTTCTGTATCCGCAGGGAGCAAAGGGAAAGCTTCCCGGCGTAGTAGCTCTTCATGACCACGGGGGGTTCAAGTATTTCGGCAAGGAAAAGATAACGGAATTGCCGGGCGAACACAGGATGCTCAAGGGATATCGGGAAGAGTACTACGGCGGACGCGCCTACGCGAACGAACTTGCAAGGCAGGGCTATGCCGTCCTGGTGCACGATTGCTTTATGTGGGGCAGCCGCAGGTTCCATGAGAGCGAATTGTCCGATAGCTTTCTTGAACCGCTTAAAGGCAATAGACCGGGTTCAGAAGGCTTCATTAAAGCTTACAATTCAATTCAGCGCGACTACGAAAACATTATTGCCAAGTACCTGATCACCCTTGGGACGACCATCCAGGGCGTATTCTCTTATGAAGACAGGCGCGCTGTTGATTTCCTTTTCTCAAGAAAAGAGGTTGATACGGACAGGATCGGCTGCCTGGGACTTTCAGGCGGCGGATTAAGAACCGCCTACCTTGCCGGTTTGGACGAAAGAGTAAAGTGCGCGGTCTGCGTGGGTTTCATGGATACCTTTGAAGGCTTTCTGGATAACCGCATAAAGAATCACACCTGGATGCTGAATCTCCCCTATCAGTCGCGCTATATGGATTTTACAGATATGGCCGCTATTAGAGTTCCCTCGCCGCTTATGGTCCAGTATGATATTCACGACGGGCTCTACACTCTTAAAGGACAGAAGTCCGCGGATAAAAGGCTTGCCTCGATATATAAAAAAGCCGGGGCGCCGGAAAATTACAGGGGAATGTTTTACCCGGGCCCGCATAAGTTTGATGTTCCGATGCAGGAAGACGCTTTCAGGTGGTTTGAACAGAAACTCAGGTGAGTATTCGGGCCAAATTCAGCGTCTTTTTCAAACCATTGACATAGGGCAGTTATTCTTTATATAATGGGTTCGGCGCAAAAGGTTTTTTGCGCAAGTTTGAATAGCGGGAGACATTTTGAGCATAAGGGAACTTGCCGCGCTTAATATTGCGGGAGTGACTCCCCTTATGTACCGGGAGCTTAAGGAGAAACTTGGCGATGACTCGCAAGTTCTCCG
>CAIWRR010000144.1 GCA_903915125.1 Candidatus Firestoneibacteriota bacterium
ATTATCGGGGCGTACTTGGGGTTTTCCGAGATAAGCTGGACTGAAGTCTCGGTCTTCTTGAACCTTTTGACAACAGCTTCGTCGTTGATGGTCGCGGCCACGATATCGCCGTTTACGGCAGTCGCCTGCTTCTTTACAAAGACCAGGTCTCCCTCAAATATTCCGGCGCCTGTCATGCTGTCGCCCTTGACCCTCAGCGCGAAGATCTCGTCTATGCCCCTGAACATGTCTTTCAGTTCCACGCTGCTCTCTATATTCTCTATAGCGTCGATGGGCCTGCCGGCGCTGATCCTTCCGACTAACGGCACTCCGGCGAATCCCTGAAGGAGGTCTATCCCGCGGGAGAGGTTGTCTTTAATTTTTATGTATCCGGCTGTCTCAAGTTTCTTGAGGTGATGCCTGATGGTCCAGGTGGAGCTCAAGCCGGTCTCTTTGCAGAGTTCGCGGAGAGTGGGGGCGGAGTTATTTTCCCTGAACCACTCGCGTATGGCGGTCAGTACTCTTTTCTGGGCTTCTGATATAGTTTCCATGTTTCCTCCGGCTAAGCAACCTTAATGATTCGCTTTACAGCGCCTGCAGAATCTTTAACTATTGACAATATAGCACATTTGTGCTAATATGTCAACAGGCAACCGGAATATAGGCGAAAATTTTACCGGTGTAATAATTTTTCAGGAGGAAACATGCAGACCATAACACGCAAGACCTTACTTTACCGCGGAGGGTTTAAGAGCACCGACTTCTGCTTGAACCATGTCGAGGGTTGTTCCCACGGGTGCAAGTACCCCTGCTACGCGTTCCTCATAAAGCAGAGGCACGGGGCAGTCAAGGACTACGCGGACTGGATCAAGCCGAAGCTGGTGGGCAACGCGCTTGACCTGCTTGATTCGGAGATGAGCCGCCTGGGCAACCGGCTTGGCCGCGTCTATATGTCCTTCGCTACAGATATATTTATGTACGGCAGCGGGGAAGTGAGAGATTTGACGCTCCGCATTATGGCAAAACTTAATTCCCGCGGGATTCCCTGCACCACGCTTACCAAGGGAATCTATCCGAAAGAGGTTGCGGAGAAGCAGGGCGCTGGAAAAGAGAATCATTACGGCATAACGCTGGTCTCGCTTGATGAAGATTTCAGAAGAAAGTACGAGCCGGGAGCCGCGCCGCTCGCGGACAGGCTTGCCGCGCTGAAATACCTGCACGACAAGGGCTGTAAGACCTGGGTCAGCTTGGAGCCCTATCCGCCGGAATTTATGGTGAAGCAGGATATCACAAAGCTCCTTGACGCGGTCTCCTTCGTGGACGAGATAGCGGTCGGAAAGTTGAATTATAATAACGAGCTTTACCGCCACAAAGGCATCAATGAATTTTACAAGCATGTTTACTTCAGCATCTGGAGATACTGCGACAAGAATAATATCTCCTACGCTATCCCAATTGTTCCCGAGAAAAAGCCCGCGGAAGAACCTGTGAAGAAACCGGCGCCCTTGCAGCTGGCGCTTAATTTGCCGGAACCGGCGGGCTGCGGTGTATAGAGGCGCGGACGCGCAGATGTGCGGATGCGCAGTAAAACCGGAGGGCGGTGGACGGCCGATGCACAATGGATTTAGTAAATTTGCTTAATCTTATGGAGTTGCGCCGAAGGCGCACCCTGAACCCGACCTATAAGGTAAAATGCACGGGGAGTGGTTCAGGGGCCATCTAAGTTGCTTCGCCCCGGTGC
>CAIWRR010000145.1 GCA_903915125.1 Candidatus Firestoneibacteriota bacterium
AGCACATTCCTGGTCAATGTTTCCGGCTCACTTGTCATAGGCTTCCTCTGGGCGATGTTTGAAAAGCTCAACTTTACCCCCAACCTGCGCGTTTTTGTTTTTGTCGGAATACTCGGAGGGTATACGACTTTTTCGTCGTTCGCTCTTGAGAATCTTAATCTTATCCGTGACGGGGAGTACAGGATCGCGCTTACATACATCCTGTTATCCAATATACTCGGTATCGGTCTTGCAATATCGGGATTTCTATTCGGCAGATATCTTGCAAAGTAGGAGGCACTGATGAAACTTCCGGAAGAAGGCTCACTGCTTCGAATCTTTATCGGAGAATCTGACAACTATAAAGGGAAAGCCCTTTACGAGCAGATTGTCCTTAAGGCAAGGGAACTCAACCTTGCCGGCGCCACGGTTTTGAGGGGAATAATGGGTTACGGCGCGAGCAGCCGGATGCATTCCGCAAAACTCCTTAAGCTTTCCGAGGATCTTCCGGTGGTTGTCGAGATAGTTGATATCGAAGATAACCTCAACAGAATTATTCCTTTCCTTGATGAGGCGGTATCGGAAGGCCTGATAACGAGGGAAAAGGTAAAGGTTGTAAAATACAGGCATGGGGAAAAATAGCAGTATGTGTGCTAAATAGCAGTTAACTGCTCTGCAAAATGCAAGAAAATGCCAAATGAGGCGAATTTTGCTGGCAAATGTGTGTAAATAGTCGTATTACTGCTTGACAAAAGCCTTAATAATTGATAGAATTCATTCATAAGGTTTCGGCAAGAATGGACTTGCCGCTGCCTTCCCGATGAAAGGGAAAGATATAAGACTTTGGCGTCTTGGGTTTTAACCCGGGACGCTTTTTTTTTGGAGGAAAAAAATGAACACAGGAGATACGGCTTTTGTACTTGCTTCCGCGGGGCTCGTGATGCTGATGACCCCGGGGCTGGCGTTCTTCTATGGAGGAATGGTCAGAAGGAAGAACATCCTGGGAGTGCTGATGCAGTGCTTCATTATTCTCTGCGTGCTCAGCTTACAGTGGGTGCTCTTCGGTTACAGCCTTGCATTTTCGAAGGGCAACGGATTCATAGGCGGCCTGCAGTGGGCTTTTCTAAACGGTGTCGGCCTTGAACCCAACGCGGATTACGCGGCGACCATCCCGCATCAGGCCTTTATGATCTACCAGGGAATGTTCGCTATTATCACTCCGGCGCTTATAATCGGCGCGTTTGCGGAAAGGATGAAGTTTTCCGCTTTCCTTATTTTTTCCATTGCGTGGGCGTTTTTCGTTTATGATCCGGTCGCTCACTGGGTCTGGGGAACGGGCGGGTGGCTGCGCGAACTAGGCGCTCTTGATTTTGCCGGAGGCACCGTGGTTCATATAAATGCCGGAGTAGCTGCGCTGGTAACCGCGGTAATGCTCGGCAAGCGCAAGAATATAAATCACGCTGTTCCTCCTCATAATCTTCCTCTTACCGTAATGGGAGGAGCCCTGCTCTGGTTCGGGTGGTTCGGTTTTAACGCCGGAAGCGCGCTTGCGGCAAACGGCACAGCCGTGAACGCGTTTGTAGTAACCAACACGGCCGCGGCTGCGGGCGGGCTCACCTGGGCTCTCATTGACTGGTTTCATGTGGGTAAGCCCACGATGTTCGGCACCGTTACCGGCGCCGTCGGGGGGCTCGTTGCAATAACCCCAGCGGCAGGATTTGTCGGGGTTATTCCGGCAATCTTTATCGGTGTCGGCGTTTCCGTTATCTGTTTCTTTGCCGTCAGCTGGCT
>CAIWRR010000146.1 GCA_903915125.1 Candidatus Firestoneibacteriota bacterium
ACAGGTTTTCAGGGAAAACTTCCAGGTTGGCGAGAAGATCAAGGTGCTGATCAAGGAAGTAAACAGGGCAAACAGAAACCAGCAGATACTTCTTTCCCGCCTGGACCCGCGTTTTATCAAGAAACTTTTTGAGATGGAGATCCCGGAAATAGGCGAGGGCAAGGTTGAGATAAAGTCCATCGCCAGGGACCCCGGCTTCAGGATAAAGATAGCTGTATTTTCTTCCGACAGGAATATTGACTCGGTGGGAGCGTGCGTCGGCATCAAAGGCGGGCGTATCCAGCCGGTAGTCCGTGAATTGCGCGGGGAAAAGATAGACGTGATAGAATGGAGCAACGACATGGAGAACCTCATCGCGAATTCCATGAAACCCGCGAAGGTCATAAAGATAGCGGTCGATGAGGAAAACAGGTATGCTAAGGTAATCGTTCCTGACGACCACCTTCCGCTTGCCATCGGCAAGAAAGGACAGAGCGCGAAACTGACGGCCAAGATAACCGGCTGGAGAATAGATGTCAAGGGCGAGACCGAATCGGCCCAGGTAGGCGAGGACGCGGAAGGCCAGGTTTTCACGGCTGACAGCGACGAAGGATTGGAGGGCGCGGCGCAGGCCGGCGCGGAATTCGCGGGGGAAGGCGCGGAAGAGCCGGAGGGCAAGGAATTGATGGGAATTCCCGGCATTGACGAAAAGACCGTGACCAATCTTGTTGAGAACGGCTTTAAATCGCTCGAAGACATCGGCACGGCCAATGTCGGAGAGCTTACCAGGATAAAAGGCATAACCAGGCCCATAGCCGAGAAACTTTTGGAAGCGGCGAGAAGGGCCGAGGCTGAATCCGGAGAGGGCCGGGACGACTAAATGGCGACAATGAGAAAAATATACGAACTCGCGAAAGAGATAAATGTAAAGCCTCAGGATATTATCCGTTTCCTGAACAGCTCGGGCTTCCCCGCGTTCAAATCGGAACTTCAGCCGATCAGCGGGATGATTGCCGATTTCGTTTACGAAAAATTCACGGGAAAACCTGCTCCGAAGAAAGAGATAAAAAAGCCGGAACCGAAACCTGTTCCAAAACCGGCGCCCGCGGTAATTCCTCCTCCGGCGGCAAAGCCGGTACAGCCGGCAAAACCAGCGGCCGATGACGTCAGCGCGATGTTTAAGCCTGAGGCCGCAAAGCCCGTTCAGGCGGTCCCGCCCGCAAAACCGGAATTTAAAGCGGCGGAAAAATTGGCGGCGGCGCTGGCCAAAAAAGCGGAACCCAAGCAGCAGCCAAAATTCCACCTCGTAAAACAGGTAACCAAACCCGCTCCTAAACCGGGTCTTAGAAGGCCCGAGCAGATGAGGCTCAAGCATCAGCCCAAGCCGGTCATCAAACCGGTGGAAGGAGAGGTTGACAACGGCGAGAAGAAGGTCATAAAGATAACCGAGGTTACCACCGTCGCGGAACTTTCCAACAAACTTAAAGTTAGCACCTCCGATCTCATTAAGAAAATTATGGGGCTCGGCATGCTCGTCACCATAAACGCGAAACTTGACAAAGACACCATCTCGGTTATTGCCGCCGAGTTCGGCTACGAAGTTGATGTGATTTCTATTTTCAGCGAAGAAGTAGCCCAGGAAGAGGTTGAGGAAGAGAAGGGGCTTCTTTACGAGCACCGCCCGCCGATAGTAACCGTAATGGGGCACGTTGACCACGGCAAAACCTCCCTTCTTGACGCCATCAGAGAGACGAATGTAGCCGGCGGGGAAGCCGGGCAGATTACCCAGCACATCGGCGCTTACAAAGTAAAACTTCCCAAGGGAGAGATAGTTTTTCTCGACACTCCCGGCCACGAAGCCTTCACTTCCATGAGAGCCAGAGGCGCGCAGATAACGGACATAGTCATTTTGGTTGTTGCCGCGGACGACGGCGCCATGCCGCAAACAATAGAAGCCATCAATCACGCCAAAGAAGCCAAGGTTCCGCTCATAGTGGTAATGAACAAAATGGACAAACCCGAGGCTAATCCCGAGCTTGTAAAGCAGGCGCTTTCCAAATACGACCTTATCCCGGAAGATTGGGGCGGAAAGACCGCTTATATGCCGGTATCAGCCAGGAAAAAGACTGGAATCCAGGAACTTCTTGACCGTATTCTGCTTGAATCCGAAATGCTTGAACTGAAAGCCTCCAGGCAGGGGCGCGCGCGCGGCGTTGTGCTTGAAGCGCGGCTTGATAAGGGAAAGGGGCCTGTTGCAACCGTGCTTGTCGAAAAAGGGACTCTTCGCGTCGGAGATTCATTCGTCGCGGGTTTCCATTACGGAAAGATCAGGGCTATGATGACGGACAGAGGCGACCGGCTTGCCGAAGCGGTTCCTCCGACGCCTGTGGAAATTATTGGGTTTGACGGCGTGCCTTCCGCGGGGGACTTATTTATGTCCGTTGCCGACGACAAAGCGGCAAGGGCAATAGCCGTCAAGAGGAACGAACTTCAGCGGGAGATCAACATTCAGAAAGCGAAACATATCACGCTGGAAAGCATTTACTCCGAGATACAGGAAGGCAAGCTGAAGGATCTAAAAATAATCCTCAAGGGCGACGTGTCGGGTTCCATCGACGCTATTTCCGAAGCCCTCGAAAAACTTTCCACGGAAATTATCAAAATAACAATCATTCACAAAGGGACCGGCAACATAAGCGAGTCGGACGTCATGCTAGCGGCCGCCTCCAACGCCGTCATTATCGGCTTTGGCGTCGCCATGAACACCAATGTCCCGGATATCGCGAAAAGAGAAGAAGTTGAAGTCAACCTTTACAGAATTATTTACGAAATTATTGACGCGGTCAAGGCCGCCATGGAAGGCATGCTCGAGCCGGTCTTTATTGACGTTAAGGTCGGCAGGGCCGAGATCAAACAGATAATCAAGATACCCGACGGGTTCATCGCGGGCGCGATGGTCACCGAAGGAAAACTTACGAGAGGCGGCATAGCCAAGCTCTTCCGCGACGGCGCGGCCGCAGGCGAAGGCAAGATCGCGTCCCTCAGGCGCTTCAAGGATGATGTCAAAGAGGTTGCGGCCGGGTACGAGTGCGGACTTTCAATTGAAGGCGTAAAGGAATACAAGCCCGGGGATATTGTTGAGGTCTATGTAAAGGAAAAAGTGGTGAAGGCCAAAAAAGCCGGAAACTAAGCGGTGAAAGGGGATTGACGTGTCTCTAAGAAATGAAAAATTGTCCAAACAGATACTGCGTGAAGTCAGCGTAGTCATTAACACGGGCGTAAAAGACCCGAAGCTCGGGTTTGTGACCATTACAAAAGTAAAAATGAAGACCGATGTAAACGTAGTTACCATCTTTGTCAGCATTCTTGGAGAAGAGAAAGAGAAGAGGGCCTCTATTGCGGCTTTAAGAAGGGCCCGCGGGTATATTCGCAGGGAACTGGCGCACAGAGTGAGCGTGAAGTTTGTTCCCGAAATAGAATTTGAACTTGACACTTCTATGGAGAACATAGAAAATACATTGAAGCTAATAAATTCCCTCGAGAAAGGCAAAAAGCTTGAGAAGTAACACAATAAGTGAAATAGCTAACGCGCTCAGAAAAGGGGATGATTTCCTGCTTGCGACCCACGTGCATCCCGACGGGGACGGCATAGGAGCTGAGATTGCCCTCGCTCTGGGGTTAAAACAGCTAAAGAAAAAAGTAACAATAATAAACAGCGATCCCATACCTTCCAATTACTGTTTCCTTCCGCTTGAAGGACTTTTCAAGGACCGGGTTCCGCGTCACGCTTTTTTCTCCTGCGCTGTGGCGCTTGAATGTTCCGAGCCGGAACGCCTCGGAAAAATGAAAGACGCTTTCAGCGGGATAGAAACTATCATCAACATTGACCATCATCCCGGAAACTCCTGGTTCGGGGACTATAATTATGTGCGTACCGAGGCCTGCGCGGTAGGGGAACAGATTTATGACATACTCAACGCGCTCAAGGTCAGAATAGACCCGGGCATGGCTGCCTGCATTTATACTTCCATCCTCACAGACACGGGTTCCTTTTCCTACTCCAACACCACCTGGCGCACGCATGAGATAGTTGAAGAGCTCATAAAGCTCGGCGTAAGCCCTACTGACATCTACCAGGAAGTTTACGAGTCTAACTCCCCCGGCAAGATACAGCTGCTCGGGCAGATACTTTCCACGCTCGCGTTTTCTACCGACAAGCGGGTGGCGTGGGTGACGCTGACGCGCAAGATGTTTAAAGACACTCACACGAGCTACGAAGACGCGGAAGGGATGATAAATTACGCCAGATCCATCAAGACAGTTGATATCGCGATCTCGTTCACGGAGCTCACCAGCGGCAAAGTAAAAGTAAGTTTCAGGTCAAAGTCCCAGGAGCAGGATGTGAACAAGATAGCCGGCATGTTCAACGGCGGAGGGCATACCAGAGCCTCCGGCTGCGTTGTTGACGACACTCTTGAGAACACCAGGAAGAAGGTCCTGGAAAAAGTTTTGCAATACATGAAAAAAACGGATAAGTAGCTGCGGGGGCGTGTCTATGGTGCGTTCTGACATTGTAAAAAAAGTTGCGGAAAGTACGGGGCTTTCAAAAAGCGACGCGGATAAAGTGGTTGCAATAATACTCGAGAGTATGATCGGCTACCTGGAAAAAGGAGAGAAACTGGAACTTCGCGGTTTTGGCACCTTCTACGCGAAGCAGAGGGGCGCCAGGGTCGCGAGAAACCTTAAGACCAACGAAACTCTCCCGCTGCCTCCGCGGAAGGTCATATATTTTAAATCCGGAAAAGATCTCAAGGTGTTAAGTAAACTAAACTACGCTGATTCAAAATAGGCTGGCACGGATTAGTAATGTTGAATTACGCGACCAGTTTTTATCGTTCTGCCGTCGGCTCTAAAAAGAGCAAGGGGGGTAAATGAGCGCTAATACCGGAAGCAAGATTGCTATTGTTGTTTTGTTCTGCATTATCTTCGCGGTTATCGGAGTTCTGGTCTACGACCTTGTTTTCTACTATCCCAGGGCTGTTCTTTCCTTTACGAATGATTTATCTTCCGCGAAAACGGATATTCCTTTCAAATTGAATGTCAATGTAACGAGCCTCAACTATATCGCCAAAGACTGCGTGGCGGGACTGGATATTGTTGCTCCTGACGGCAGGGCAACCACGGTCAGCGAGCAGGTTCTTTCCCTGTCTCCCGGAAAGACGGTTCCGCTTGTTTTTGAAACTGTTGTTTCAAGCAATAAGATTACCGGGAATTACACGGCGGTAGTATACCTTTCCGGCCGCCGTTCGGTTTTGTTCGGAAAGCCCGGCAGGTTCGCCGAACTTAGGAAAGATTTTACCGTTATCCAGAAAAGAATAGACGGAACGCTTGCGCTCCGCACTCCGTCTGAAAGTATGATTCGGAAACCCGGAGAAAAGCTGGTTTTTACCGGAAGCGCCGCCAACACGGGAGAGACCGAGCAGCTTCTCTCCGTTGACTGCATCATCACGCCGCCTGTAGGTGTTGAGATAAACCTTGGAGTTCAGGCCAAGACTCTGGGTCCTCTGGAACAAAATGACTTTTCGTTCACTTTCACGGCTCCAAGCACCGTCTCAGGAAAATACACGGCACGTGTGTCTCTTTTTGCGGGTAATCCTAACCTGCCGAGCGGCCAGAAGCTGAAACAGATTGACCGCAAGTTTACCGTGACAAAACTGTCCGGGAAAGCCGCTTCCGTAAAGACAAAATCTAACGGCGGATCCAAGGCGGACGCAAAATACAAAGCCGCGGTTTCCGTCGGGGAGAAGCAGGGAGAGGACGGCAATCCCGGGAGCAAGCTCAACGGGCCGTCAGAGCTTCCTAATGTTTCAAATAACCCGCCTTCGCTTTCAAATCTTGTGTACATCGCTCCCGCTCCGGGAAAGCCCGGGATTATTACAACCATGGCTAAGGCTGACAACGGTATTAAGGACGTCAGACTGGTATATAAAGGGCCGGGAATGTCGGAATACGCGAGAGAAAGCATGATCAAGACCGGAGGCAGGGATAACCTGTCGGGTTATTACTCGATACAGACCAGGATCTTTACCTTTAACGGTTTTTTCATGTTCTATGTTGAAGTAATTGACAGCAAAGGACAGAAAACGAAAAGCACTGAGGAAAAAACAGAGGTAAAGTAATTGTCCAAAAAAAAGTGAGCATAGCCGAGAATCTCCACATAATAAGAACGCTCATTGCGGAAGCTTCGATGTCCTCCGGCCGCAAACCGGAGGACATTTTTTTAATTGCGGTCACGAAGACCCGGACCGCGGCGGAAGCCGATGAAGCTGTTCTCGCCGGCGTAAGCGGCATTGGAGAGAACAGGGTGCAGGAAGCGAAGCAGAAATTCCCTCTCCTGTCCACCTCGCCGGCCAGGCATATGATAGGCCACCTGCAGAGCAACAAGGCAAAAGAAGCGGTTAAGCTTTTTGACATTATTCAGTCGGTCGACAGCCTGAGACTGCTCGCCGAGATAGACAAGGAAGCAAAGAAGAACAATAAGTTCATGGATGTGCTGGCAGAGGTCAATATCGGCGGAGAGGCAAGCAAGAGCGGAATGAAGCCGGAGGACCTTTCGGATTTTCTGGCCGCGGCCGGGAAATACTTAAATATCAGGGTCAGAGGGTTAATGGCAATAGCTCCTTTTCTTGAATCTTCGGAGCAGGTTAGGCCATACTTTAAGAAGATGAAAAAGCTTTTCGATGAAGCTGCCCGGTCTTCGGCGCCAAACGTAAAAATGGAGCACCTTTCCATGGGCATGAGCGGGGATTTTGTGACCGCGATAGAAGAGGGCTCGACGATGGTGAGGATTGGAAGCGCAATCTTTGGAGAACGGAAGTAGAGGTCAGAGGTCAGAAGCAGTCGACAAAGACTGAAACAGTTAAGAATCCGTGAGTTTGTAATTGGTAATCCGCGGAGCGGCCGGAGTATACTTGAAAAAGCACTTGATGACAGAGGTTAAGCTCTCGTCCATTAGGCCTCATGGCTGGCTAAAGGAAGCCTTGCGGCGTTCCGAAAGAGGAATGACGGGACATTTGCAGGAAATCGGGTATCCGTTCAACACGCGTTTCTGGGGCAGATCTTATGACAGCGGGGACAAAGGAAACGAAGTTGACAAGTCAAGCTGGTGGCCCTACGAGCAGACCGGCTATCTTATAGACGGGCAGCTGCGCACCGGAATCCTCAACGGAAACGCGGCGCTTATCAGCCGGGCGAAAAAGCAGATTCTTGATGTCATCAATAATCCCGACCGGGACGGGTATCTCGGCCCGGATTTCCTAAAAGCGGACAAAGAACTCAATCGCTGGTCACACTCCGTTTTCTTCCGCGCCGCCGCCGCTCTCTATGACCTGACAGGCGATAAAAGGATTATTGCCGCCCTGAAAGGACATTTCCTTTCCAAGACATCTCACCACGAATTCGCAAGGGACGTCTGCAACATAGAGACAATGCTCTGGCTCTATGAAAAAACGGGCGACCGCAGGTTTGTCAGGCTTTCAGAAGCGGCCTGGAAGGGTTTTAACAGGCGCTATCCTGATTACGCGTCTGCCGATAAGAATCTGAACAGGGATATTCCGATAGCCTCTCACGGAGTCACCTTTAACGAAACAGCTAAGCTTCCCGCGCTGATTTACCTTTATACAGGGAAGAAGGGTTACCTCAAAAGTTCCGTCAGCGGATATAGGAAAGTCGAGAAATATCATATGCTCGCGGACGGGGTTCACAGTTCCGCGGAATCTTTCCGCGGGAAAGACCCCATGGACAGCCATGAGACCTGCGACATTGTTGACTACCAGTGGAGCCTCGGTTTCCTGCTGATGGCAACCGGGGACGCGGGCTACGCCGATATAATCGAGAAGGGGACCTTTAACGCGGGTTTCGGAGCGGTGCTCAAAGATTTCAAAGCGACCCAGTATTTTTCCTGCGTGAACCAGGTGGTGGCGACGAGCCGGTCAAATCACAATCCTTGGCGTACAGGCAATCACAGGATGGCATTCAGGCCTATTCATGTGCCGGAGTGCTGCTCCGGAAACTCAACCAGGCTCCTTCCGGTTTTTGCGGGCAGGATGTGGATGGGGCTTAAAAACGGGATAGCCGCGGTTTGCTATGGGCCTTCGTCGGTTGACTTTTTGGCAAAAAACGGCGCTCGGATTAAGGTTGTTGAAGAAACAGGCTATCCTTTCTCGGAAGTAATCCATTTCAAATTTTCCATGAAGTCACGCTGCAGTTTTGAGTTCAGGTTCAGAGTTCCGGGCTGGTGCAAAGGGGCTTCGCTCTTTATTAACGGAAAAAGACGCGCGGGCAAGCTCGCCGCGGGGGCCTTTGTCCCGCTGAGAAGAACATTTAATAACGGCGATCTGATTGAACTAAGGTTTCCGATGGCGGTACTCGCAAAGAGGCATGCCGGAGGGGGCGTCTCTCTTGAAAGGGGGCCGGTGCTGTTCTCCCTGCCGGTGAAAGAGAAACGGACTGTCGAAACTCTCCCCGGGCTTTCAATCAAAAAGTTTCCGGCGTTGAACCTGCTTCCTGTTTCCAAATGGAATTTTGCCCTTGACCTTAAATCCTCAGGGGGTAATATAATACTTGAGCATTCTAACGCCGGCGGATTTCCTTTTGATCCGGATTCTGCAGCGATAAAACTTAAAGTCCCGGCCCGGGAAGTCAGGGGCTGGAAATTAATAGAGAGCAGCACCTGCGTCAGGGAGGAACCGGGCAAGCCGGAAGTGCAGCGGCTGTCAAAAGGGAAGTTCAGGCTGACTCCTCCCTTGCCGCCGCAAAAAGGACTGAAGAAAAGGCTTGGCGGGCTTATGGAAATAACTCTCATTCCTTACGGGTGCACCCTGCTCAGGCTGACAGTATTACCGGAGGTAAAATGAAGACAGGTTTTATCGGCGCAGGAAACATGGCGGAGGCAATTATCAGAGGTTTGATCAGGGCAAAACTCTCCGCGCCCGAAGAAATCTATATATCGGATATCAGCCTTGAGAGGCTTGAATTCCTGAAGAAGGAATGCGGCGTTAATACCGCGAAAGATAACGCGGCTCTCGTTACTTTGGTTGACACGGTAGTCATCGCGGTAAAACCCAAGGATGTGGACGCCGCGCTTAACGCCATAAAAGAGAATTCAAAGGCCAAAACGCTGGTCATTTCTATCGCAGCGGCCATTTCTACCGGCTATATAGAAGCGCGAACAGGAGGCAAAACGCCGGTGATACGGGTTATGCCGAACACGCCGGCTCTGGTCGGGAACGGAATGGCTGCGCTTTGCGCGGGCAAGCTGGCAGGGAAAAATGAAATTGCCGCTGCAAAAAAACTCCTCTCCGCGGTCGGCAAAGTCATTGAAGTCGCAGAAGCTCAGATGGATATCGTGACCGCGGTAAGCGGCAGCGGCCCTGCCTATGTGTTTCTCTTTCTCGAAGGCCTGATAGACGCCGGAGTAAAGTACGGGCTAAAACAGGAAGAGGCGGAAACCCTTGCCTATAACACGGTGCTGGGATCAGCCAAGCTGGTGCTTGAGACAGGTGAAAGTCCGGAGGCGCTGCGCAAAAGGGTGACCTCGCCGGGCGGAACAACCATGGAAGCCGTCGCGGTCTTTGAAAGCCGCGAATTCAAAAAAATAATTGAGGCCGCGGTCAAGGCTTGCATGGATAAATCAAAAAAACTCACAAAATAATCCAATATTTTACGGAGGGAAGCATGAGCGAGCTGAAAAAGAAGATAGAAGAATCTGTAAAGAGCGTGAGAAAGGTAAGCGCCATAGTCCCGGAGGTCGCGATAATCCTTGGCACAGGGCTCGGCGCACTCGCGAACGAAATAAAAAACAAGGTTGAGATAGATTACAAAAACATCGCCAACTTTCCGCTTTCCACCGTGGAAGCCCACGCCGGCAAGTTGATTTTGGGCGAAATGGGCGGTAAAAAGGTTGTGGCCATGCAGGGCAGGTTCCACCGGTATGAGGGCTACACTTACCGGCAGGTTACCTTTCCGGTCTATGTAATGAAGGCTCTCGGCGCGAAGATTCTTATGGTCTCCAACGCGGCGGGCGGGCTTAATAAAAACTACAAAGCCGGTGAAATTATGGCTATCACGGATCACAACAGCCTGCTTCTCGGCGATAACCCGCTTGCCGGGGAAAACGACGACACGATCGGGCCCAGGTGGCCGGATATGTTCGGCACTTATGACAGGGAACTGCTCGCGCTCGCGGAAAAGATTGCTGTTGAACAGAAGATAAAACTGAATAAAGGCGTTTACATAGGCGTAATCGGCCCCAACCTTGAGACCGAAGCGGAATACAAATTCCTGATAGCCATGGGCGGGGACTGCGTCGGCATGTCAACCGTTCCGGAAGTAATCGTCGCGAGGCACTGCGGGTTAAGAGTGCTTGGCATTTCAGTTGTTACCGACATGTGCATACCCGGACACCTGGAGGCGGCGGATATTACCAAGATTATCGCCAACGCTGCCGAAGCCGAACCGAAATTGACAAAGATAATGGCTGCCGTGGTGAAAGAGGTGAAAATATAATGCTGCCGACAATTGCCTGGAAGAATAATAAAGTCATAATGATAGACCAGCGGAAACTGCCGGCGAAAGAAATATATGTAACGCACAGCAACTATAAACAGGTAGCCGCCTCAATAAAAAGCCTGCTCGTGCGCGGGGCTCCGGCTATCGGCGTTGCCGCCGCAATGGGCGTAGCTCTCGCGGCTCTTCGCGCGAATTCAAAAAAATGGACCGGATTTGTCAGGGAAATGAAGCAGGCGCTGGCGGTCCTTCGGGCCAGCAGGCCCACGGCGGTAAATCTCTTCTGGGCGTGCGACAGGATGGAAAAGCTGATGCTAAGGTACAGCTTTATGCCCGTCGCTGATATAAAAAAACTGCTGGTGAAAGAAGCCCTGCTCATAGAGAAAGAAGATATAAAGACGAATGCGCGGATGGCTGAATACGGCTCAAAACTATTCAAAAAAGGCAGCACCATCATGACCATCTGCAATACCGGAGCCCTGGCAACCGCCGGTATAGGAACGGCTTTCGGGGTGCTTCACAGGCTTCACAAGAAAGGCATGAAGATAAATGTAATTGCCTGCGAGACAAGGCCCGTGCTTCAGGGAGCGCGCCTCACGGCCTGGGAACTGAAGAAGAATAAGATTCCCTTCAGGCTCATCACGGACAATATGGCCGGGATAATAATGAGCAGGGGAATAGTTGACGGGGTAATAGCCGGCGCGGACAGGATCACCGCGAACGGCGACACGGCCAACAAGATAGGAACTTATCAGCTGGCCATCCTCGCGCGCCACTTCAGGATACCCTTTTATATTTGCGCTCCCTACTCAACCGTGGACCTTAAGCTGAAATCCGGAAAGCAGATACCGATAGAAGAGAGAAATCCTGAGGAGGTCACGCATATCTTCGGAGTGCCGACCGCGCCTAAGGGTATAAAGGTTTACAACCCCGCGTTTGACGTAACGGAAAACCGGCTGATCTCCGGGATAATCACGGAAAGAGGGGTGATACGCCAGCCCTATTCAAAGAATCTCCGCCTGAATTCAAAGAAGTAGTTTCACACGGGGGAAAAACTGTGGACGCAAAATTGAAACTTTCGAGGTTCCCTCTATCGTTTGAAATCACGCCTCTTTTCTGCCCTGCACTGAAAGGCGGGCAAAGGCCTTCGCTTGAACGGTTTCCCCGGAAGGAAGCGGGTTCTGTCCTGCTGTCTGGAGGGAAAGACAGCGTGTTCTTCATCAGGGGCGGGCAAACCCTGTATTTTCTTTTCAGGGCGTCCTCACCTGACGGCATTAAAGCCGACGCGGAGAAACCTCCGCTCTGGAAGGACGACAGCTGCGAAGTCTTCCTTGACGCCGCCCATGACCACAGGAATTATGTACATCTCATACAGAGCGCTGCAGGAATAAAGGAGGCGGAACTCACGGCTGCCGGGCCGGGATGTGTCAGGCTCGAAAGAAAAATCTCTTCGGCGGTTTTCCCGGGGAAATGGGAAGGCAGCGTCAGAAAGACAAAGAACAACTGGGAAGCTTTCTTTGCAATTGATCTTGCGGAACTTGGCGCAAAGAGTTATGAGCCCTCATCAATTATTGGAATTAATTTTGTCGCGCGTTCCTCTTATGCCGGCAAGACCGCTTACATCGGGCCTTTTCCGGAGAATTCGGCGCACTCTCCCTGGGCCTTTCACGACCTGTATCTTGCAAAAAGCCCGGTAAAGGTTAAGGGCGTTTCTCTCGGGATGGCCTGCTTATCGGCGGACAATGTTTTCACGGCCCGCCTGGACTGTCCCGCAAAGACAAAGCTGACGGCTTCAATAAAGACCTTCTCTACGGAGAATTACGGGCTTTTCTATTCTAAATCAGCGGCGTTTGAATGCGGGAAAAACCGGAGTATAAGCCTTAAATACCGGTTGGATCCGCACGAGAACAGTTACGGGTATAGCAATTATCAGAAAGTAAGTTTTGAACTCTTTAACGGGAAAGGGAAACGGATCTATAATGCGGATTATATGCTGGGGTACTCAAACGGGATAAAGCTTGTCTATGGATTCCCTGGAAAATCGGCTGCGGAACCCTCCCCGGACGCCCCGGATTTTGCCGATAGAAAGAGGCTCTATATAATGTCGCGCCTCCCGGTGTTTCAAAGAAAGAACCCGGGCAGTCTTATTATTTCTCCGGAAGCGTCTTTTGACCTGAACGACCCCAAGATATTTCCCAAATTGGCCGCCCTTGTTTCCGGGATTTTCAAAGATGAGACCGACAGGCTGCTCGGCTGCACAATGCTCCTGCACCAGCCGGCCTTCCTGACTTATGCGAATTTTCCCTCCTGGTCGGGATTCCTTGAACCTTCCTCGCTGCTGCGCCAGCAGCTTACGGATTGCAGCGGGTTTGCCGAGGTTCTCGCGGAACTGGTCTCTCATCTGAAGATACCGGGAGGGGGCAGGTACAAAACCCTGCCGCTATCGCTTCACGGGGAGTTCGGAGGCAAGCCGTCCGGCCACGTCATAACTCTCGCGAAATACGGAGGCACGACGATTCCTCTTGACAGCTGCACGGGCACTTTCTTTTATTCCCGCGGCAACGGGAAACTCGCAAGTCTCGATGAACTCCTTAACGATTTGACGCTGGCGGAAAGAGGCGGAAGGAATTTTTCTGTTCTTTTCTCCGGCGTGAAACATTTCTATTACGGAAGCAAAGGCAAAATCCTCTGGCCTTAATGCCTCGTTTTCATATCTGAAGTCCAGTCTCACGGGGATGCTATAATTGTTAGAAAAATATTGATTTTGCATTGCATATTTAATATAATCCTCAACTGTTAATATAATTTAATCAGGACAGGGGGATTGATGAAAGTTCAGCAAGTCCGGATAGGTCACATCGCAAAAGAAATTAAAATGTCGTACAGTCTGGTCTGCAAGATACTGAACAACACGCCGAATTTTAAGCCGTCCGAATCCACGCGCCTGATGGTGCTCCGGAAGGCGCAGGAGATGGGTTTCAACTACGCCTCACTCAGACGCATTCACAGGCGCAAGCATCCGAGGGTAAAGCATCAATCGACGGGAGACATTGTGATTAAGACCATGGATGGAGAAGTGTTTGACTCCGGGACATTCACAACCGAGAATCTTAGCAGGAATGGAACCTGCATCTGCAAGCCGGAGCTTGAGCGCGGCGTGTTTCCCGCCGAGCCGTTTTATTGCGATTTTAGGATGACTGACGGGCCCCTGAGGGGGCACACTTTCAAAGCCCTGCCGGTACATCTTACCTGCGAAAAAGGATTTGCAATGGGTTTTAAGTTCACGGATTTGTCTAGAGATCAGCTGCGCAATTTAGCGGCTGTCTGCTGAGGGAAAAATAGGCTCTGTCCCCTTTGTTTCTTATGCTATAATCCTTGAAAAGGAGGACATCTGACGAAAAGACTGCTCTTAATAGCCCTGCTTGCGCTGGGCATTGCCCTTCTATCCGAAATTCCTTACTATTTCATGGCAAAAGCCGTTCCCGCAGGCGCTGTTTATATGGGTTCCCTCGGCAATAACTACGACCAGGCAAGCTACCTTTCGTGGATAAAAGAAGGGCAGGAAGGCAAGCTGCTCTTTGAAGAGCTTTACACCACAGAAAAACAATCAGGCCTGTTCTTCAACCCGTTCTTTCTTGCCTGCGGGCAATTCACAAGGATTACCGGCCTGGATATGATTGTCTCCTACCATGTTATCCGGCTGCTGCTCGTTTTTTGCCTGGTCTTTGCCCTGTACCTTTTTAGCGGGCTTTTTTTCGCGAAGTTCCGGGAGAGGTTTTACTGCGTAGCTCTTGTTTCACTCGGCTCGGGATTTGGTTTTCTCTTCAGCGACAGCGCTCTCAATTATCTCTCGAAGTCTTTTAATCTCGTAGCGCTGGACCTCTGGGTGCCTGAAACAACGGTTTTTTCCTCAATGATGCACAAACCGCTCTTCCTTGCCGCTCTCATTTGTATGATCCTCTGTTTTTATTTCCAGTTAAGAGCGCTCAAAAGCCTGAACAAGTACACGGTTTACGCGTCCGGTTTGTGCGGGCTGATGCTGGCGCTGGTGCATCCGTACGATCTTGCGAGCGTTTACGCCGCGCTCTTTGTTTTTCTTTTGTGGTCGAAGAGCGGCTATAAGAGATGGCTTGTTTTCGCCGGGTTTATCGCAATTTCGGCGCCCGGCCTTCTATATCAGTATTTATTGTCGCATTTTGACCAGGTCTTCCGGTCCTGGGCCGGCACGGTTACTGTTTCCGGAACCCCCTATAGCTATCTTGTCGGCTACGGAATATTTTTTGTTCTTGCAGCCGCTTATGCGTGGCAAACGAGAGGGAAAAGGAAAGAGCCCGAACTTTTCCTTTTATCCTGGGTCCTTGCCCATTTTATTATTGCCTACCTGCCGCTCCGTTTTGAGAGAAGGCTGGTCCTGGGGCTAATGATACCTCTGGGCCTGCTCACCGCTATGTGGTTCTTCAGGTACGCAGTTCCGTTTTTAAGAAAGAAGAAATTGCCTGTGCTGGCCGCAGCGCTTTCTCTTTGCGCTATTACCGTTCCTTCACACTTCAGGTTTGTTGCGGGAGAACTGGAAAACGCCGGAAGGTATCCGTATAATTATGCCCTGCCCGCCGGCGATTTTACCGCGCTAAAGTGGATGGACGCGAACCTGCCGAAGGGTTCAACTGTTTTTGCTTTTTTCCCGACCGGAGTCTATATCCCCGGAATGTGCGGTTTGAAGGTTTACGCGGGGCATTACGACCAGACCGTCAATGCCGATGCGAAGAGGAAGGACTCCGGGAAGTTCTACGAGAAAGACGCTCCCGCGGCTTTCAGAAAGCTGCTTCTTGTGAAAAGCAAGGCTGAATATGTGTATTACGGCAGTTTTGAGGCTTCAATCGGGCCGTACCGGGAACCCCCCGTGCCTTTCCGTGAAATCTACAATTCGGGAAGCGTCAAAATACTTCTTTTGAACCTGCCGGCCCGCAGCGGGTCTAACCAATAGAAAGCAGTTTGACGGGAGGGCCTATGCCTTTGCTGTTTCCAATCCTGCTGGTTCTGGTCTCTTTCTCTTTCGGCGCCGGAGCCGCCGGATTGCCTTACAAAATCCCGGGCACGGGCCAGTCCAAGTGCTACAACGAAAGCGGAGAAACAACTCCTCCGGCCCCGCAGGACCCTTTCTTCGGCCAGGACGCCCAAACGGCAGGGAATCCCCCAAAGTACTCTTTGAGCCGCGACGGATTCACTGTTTTTGACGAAAACACGGGCCTTACCTGGCAGAACAGCCCTGACACTGACAGGGACGGAAAACTCTCAGTCAAAGACAAGCTTACCTTCGCTCAAGCCCTTAAACTTCCCGCTAAACTGAATTCCGGAAAATTCGGAGGTTTTGCCGACTGGCGGCTTCCGTCCATCAAAGAGCTCTATTCGCTTTTTCTCGCGTCCGGAACAGACCCGAGCGGCCCGCGCGAATCCGGGACGGCCGGCCTTCTGCCTTTCCTGGATACAAAGTATTTCAAATTTGCCTACGGCGATACCGGAGAGGGAGAACGCGTCATTGATTCCCAGTATGCCTCCGGCACAAAGTATACCGGGAAATCCGCAAGGGGAGGCGGGAAACTCTTCGGCGTGAATTTTGCCGACGGGCGCATAAAGGGGTATGACCTGGTTATGCCGGGCAGGGGTGAAAAGACATTCTTTGTTATCTGTGTCCGCGGCAACCCTGCCTACGGAAAAAATGATTTCAAGGATAACGGCGACGGGACGGTGACCGACAGGGCTTCCGGGCTGACCTGGACTAAAGCGGACAGCGGCAAAGGCCTGAACTGGAAGGAGGCTCTGGCCTTCGCGCAAGCTCAGAATAAAAAGAGTTTTCTCGGCCATAACGACTGGCGGGTCCCGAATATCAAGGAACTGCAGAGCCTCGTTGACTACTCAAGGTCGCCCGACGCGACGGACTCTGCCGCTATTGACCCTGTTTTTGAGTGCGCAAGAATAACCAACGAAGCCGGGACGGGGGATTATCCGTTTTATTGGAGTTCCACCACGCACGCGGGGCAGAGGGGCGGCGGGGCGGCGATGTATGTGGCGTTCGGCAGGGCTGCAGGATGGATGTCTTCAAAGGGTTTTGCGGGCAGGCCGCCGGAGAGGATGGGGAGCAGGCCTGAGGACGGAGGGCAGGGGCCGGAAGGCGGCTACGAGTTTGTTGATGTTCACGGAGCGGGGGCCCAAAGGTCCGATCCGAAAGCCGGAGACGCTTCGGATTTTCCTCACGGAAGGGGCCCTCAGGGAGATGTAATTCGCATAAAAAACTTTGTCAGGCTGGTCAGGGAATAAAATGAACCTTCTCCCCCGTCCGGGGTCTTACAGGCAAACGGAGGAACAAAATGCTAAAAAAACTCGTAATTACAGGCGTTATTCTGGCGGCTTTCGCAATTATCCAGGTTCCGCAAGGCTGCGGGCGGAAAGCTCCTCCGCGGTCGGAAGATAAAATAGGACGGCTGATAGACAAACTCTCAGACTCCTTAAGCCTCTCAAGCGGACAAAAAGCGGCAGTTGAAATGCTCAGGAAAGAGATAAGAGAGAAAAACGAAGAGTCCCGGAGCGAGCGAAAAGACGAGGGCAGGCAGATAGACGAGGTTTTCAAAAACGAGCTCCTTAAGGATAAAATAGATCCGGCAAAGATAAACAAGGTGCTGGATTCGGCTTCGGAAAAACGCGAAGAACTTCGCAGGTTTATGGTCCTGGAACTCGCCAAGTTTCATGCC
>CAIWRR010000147.1 GCA_903915125.1 Candidatus Firestoneibacteriota bacterium
AACTTTGATGTTGTGGTCTGCGGCGGGGGCCCCGCCGGCTCCGCTTCAGCTCTTTCCGCGGCAAGGAACGGAGCAAAAGTCCTGCTCATTGAACAGACCGGCTGTCTCGGCGGAATGTCGACCGCAGGGCTTGGCCCGACAATGGCGCCTTTTACCAATACAAGAGAACCCTTTATCAGAGGGATTGCCCTCGAAGTTTTAACCAGGCTCAAAGAGATCGGCGGAACAGGCGACACCCCGAAAAGTTCAACCATGTGGCCGGTTATAGATTCCGAGAAGATCAAACTGCTTTATGACACCCTTATGGAAGAAGCCGGAGTTAAAGTCCTTTTCTTCACGGGAGTTTTCAATGTTCTCAAATCGGAAAACCTGATAAAAGCAATCGTTATTGAGAACAAGAACGGCAGGCAGGCGGTAACCGGAAAAACCTTCATTGACGCGACAGGCGACGCCGATCTTGCGGCAATGGCAGGGGTTCCGTTTGAAAAAGGCGACAACAAAGGGAGGATGCAGCCGGTGACCCTGTGCTTCACCGCGGCCGGCATAGACTCGGAGAAGTTCAAAACCCTCCGCAATGTGACCTTCAAAGGATCGAACGCCAAAATGACCGAGTCTACCATCCGCTCTTACCTCGGGAAATCGCTTCCCGATATGAAATCCGGCGAGTACAGGTACATAGTCAACAAGAACCTCGGGAACGGGGTCTGGGGCTTTAATTTCGGACATGTTTACAAAGTTGACGGAACAGACGCGGACAGCCTCTCTTTCGGAATGGCCTACGGGAGAAAACTCATAGACAACTTCATCAAACACGCCAGGAAACATGTCCCGGGATTTGAGAATGCGCAGCTGCTCCAGACAGGGCAACTGATGGGCGTGCGGGAAACCAGAAGAATCAGGGGCATTTATAAATACACCATCAAGGATTACACCTCCTTGAATAAATTCGACGATACTATTGCCGTTTATGACTATCCCGTGGATGTCCACGCTCCCACAAAATCAAAGAAACTCTATAAGAAACACGAGAAGCAATTCACCTCAGATTACGTGCTGCCTGGCGGGCAATACTACAGCATACCTTTCAGGACGATTGTGCCGGTGAAGATTTCCAACCTCCTGGTTCCGGGAAGGTCACTCTCAGCGGACCGGCTGACGCAGGGAGCCCTCCGTGTCATTCCGCTCTGCCTCGCATTCGGCGAAGCGGCAGGGCTCGCGGCGGCCATGGCCGCAAGGAAAGGAAACGCCATGAAGGACACGGATTTTGCCCTGCTCAGGAAGAAACTTAAGGCTCAGGGAGCAAAGGTAGGCTGATCAGCTGAAATTAACTTTCCGGTAAACGCCCGGGTAAGAACCGGTTTTTCTAAAGAAAGCGCGGCTGAAGGAGCTTAAGTCGCGGTAGCCGCAGCGGTAAGCAATCTCAGACAGGTTCAAGCCGGGGTCCTTCATAAGGGCTCCGGCTCTTTTTATTTTAAGCGTGTTCTGGTAGTCCCTGAAACTCATTCCTTTCTGCGCTTTAAACACTCTCGTGTAATAATATTTGCTGAGTCCCGCGCTTTTTGCGGCAAATCCGAGCGTTACCTTTTCCGGAGGCGCCGTTTCAAGTTCTTTTACGGACGCGTCAACAATGTTTTTCATCCTGGCATTCTTAAGATTGGCAACACCGGCGGCCAGGAACTTGCCTCTCCCGGATTTCATTCCCGTCCTCAGAGAGTTCAGCTCCTTCTCCCACTCCTCTTTGCTCTCGGCTTCTATTATGAAATGCGCGAGCAGTTTCAACAGGTTTGAAGCGTTCGCAAGGCCTTTCTTTGATACCACGCGCGCGTTCTCTATAAAACTTGACGCCTTATTCCCGTTAAGGCCAAGAGTTTTGAGGTGGGCAATTATCCTGCGTTTTCTTGCCGCTGAAGGAACGCTGAAGAACACCTGCCCGGCAAGTATACAGCCCAGGTATTTCCCTCGGGAAACAACCGGGAGGACAATCTCGTCGAGGCCCGCGTGGCACCTTTTTATGAAGACCCTGCCGGAACGGACCGCGGCGCCGAGCCCCTCCTGATCGGTCTTGAAACATATTGCATAGGATGGTTTTGTGCTCTTTACGAAAGCGCAATAGGGGCTTTTATGCAGGAAGGAAGAACTGTCCACGGAAAGGGCCCGGCTTGCCTTTGCCCTTTCTTCAAAATCATAAAGACAGACCGTTAATCCCGTAGTCTCTTCGAAGGTTCTAAGAAAGTCCTTTAGCGCTATGTTG
>CAIWRR010000148.1 GCA_903915125.1 Candidatus Firestoneibacteriota bacterium
ACCTTATAAACTTTTTCCGTTATTTTAGATTCTCCTGAAACACCTTCACCATCTCCGGGTCCTTCAATATCTCCCCGAAACTCGCGACGGATACACCTTCCGCTCCTTCTTCGCGCAGGATTTTCAACTCCTCGGCCAGGCGCGACGCAGACTTCTTATTCTCGTCGGCGTAAATGCCGAGGAACGGTATGCCGGTGCCGTCCTTATAGTATTTCTTCGCATCCTTAACAACCACGCGGGTGTATTCCCTTACCTTGGCTAAATCCCAATGCGGCAGGAAAAACCACGACACGGTCTGCTCGGGGTATTCCATGTTTAGCTTGTTACCGTAAAGCGGATTAGGTTTAAAGTACGGATAGACATGGCAGGTAAACTTAACCGCGGGGTTAACTCTTCTCCCCTCAGCGATAACCGCGTTCATAAAATTCACCAGAGAATCTTCCGAAAACTCCGCCTGAGCCTGTTCGGGAGAAAGTTCAGGATGGGCTTTGGCGAAAGCCGCCTCTTTTTCAAGGCAGATGTCGCAGTAGCAGGCAAGATAATTCCTGTAGCCGAACCAGTCAAAACAGACTCCGGCAGCCCTTTTGTCGGCCGCAAGCTCAGAAACTTTCGCTTTTGCCATTTTCAGAGCTTCTTCCCTGTTGAAACACATCATATCGTTCTTAAAAATATCATCCTTTTCCACGGGCTCGCCGCCCACCTGATCTTTGTAGGCCTTGCCCTTCTTGCTCTTTACCATAACTTTTTTTATATCAGAATCCGAAATGACCTGGTCGCATTCCGGAAAATCATTGGCCTTGAACTCCATCACCCGGTAGACTTCCAGGCCTCTCTTTCCGGTTTCCGCGTAAATTTTATCAAGCTCTTTGCCCGACTCCATGCCGACATAGACATTGAAGCCGAGCTGTTTCAACGCGTCAAAAAACTTCGCGTCGTGCGGCATGGACCAGTCCCATGCAAAATTATGCTTGAATTGCCCCGCCGAAAGAGGCAGAAATGCCAGCAGCATTAAGACGAAAAGCGTTTTCTTCATAGTCCCTCCGCGGGTTTAACCGGCTTACACATAACTATTTCCCGATAATTCTTTTTACTTTCTCGGAAAGCGTCTCTATAAGGTATGGTTTTACCAAACTGTCGGCAAACCCGTGCTTTTCCGGATGTGCCATTGCATCGTTTTCCGCGTAACCGCTTGAAGCAACTACGGGAACCGTTTTATTGATCTCGCGGAGGTCTTTCAGGAATTCAACGCCGCCGCGCTCCCCCGAAATGGTAAGGTCTGTTATGACCAGGTCAAAAGGTTCTTTTTTAGCCGCGTCCTTGAAAACCGCGAGAGCTTCGGCACTCTTCGCGGCTGTTACCGCACTGTAGCCGAGGCCGGAAAGCACCGTTACCGCCATTTTCAATATTGACGGTTCGTCGTCCAGGATAAGAATCCGGCCATGCCCCTTTGCCAATTCTCCGCGTTTTGCCGTTTCAATTGCGGGTTCTCCGGCTGAGCAGGGCAGGTAAACTTTCATACTGGTGCCCTTCCCCGGCTCGGAATCCGCGGAGATTATTCCGCCGTGCTTCTTTATTATTGAATAAGCCGTGGCAAGCCCGAGGCCGCTGCCCTTGGGCTTGGTGGTAAAGAACGGATCAAAAATCTTTGAGAGAATGTTTTTCTGTATACCCGCGCCGGTATCCGATATTTCAAAATAGGCGTAGAGGCCAGGTTTCTCGTTCCCGCGCAACTCCGTTTTTTTAAGCGTAGTCCTACCCGCCCTGACCTTCAGTGAGCCGCCGGAGGGCATCGCCTGAATTGAATTTATCACAATATTGTCTATCACCTGGCTGATCTGGTTCACGTCCATATCGCAGACAAGGCTTCCCTCCGGAATGGTGTATTCCGCGATAAGTTTGGAACCGCTAAGGGCGAATTGAACGTTCTTTTTCAGGAGTTTCCCGAGGTCGGAGGGTTTTTTTGCCGGGGTTCCTCCTTTCGAGAAAGTAAGCAGCTGCTGGGTCAGGTCTCTCGCCCTGTTGAACGATTCCACGGCTGAATCCAGGCTCTGTAAAACCGCCGGGTCGTCTTTGGCCTTTAGCCTGGCTATCTCAATGTAACCAAACATGCCGGCAAGCAGGTTGTTGAAATCATGAGCGATGCCGCCGGCTATAACTCCCAGGGACTCGAGTTTTTGAGCCTGCATAATGACGCCTTCCGTCTGCTTCCTTTCATGAATATCCGAGAGCACGCCTCTAATTCCTGTGGTTTTACCGTCCTCCGTTATTACGCTGCTTGAACTTCTTACCCACCGGAGTTTTCCTTCCTTGGTAAGGACTCTATACTCTATCGGTCTCGAGATTCCGGCAATAGCCCTCTTGAAGCCCTCGACCACCAGGGGCAGGTCTTCCGGAAAGATTATTCCCGAAAACACTTTGCCTTCAAGATCTTCTTGAGTGTAGCCGAACAACTTTGCGGCAGGGCTGACATATTTCAAAATACCGTCAGAACCCAGCACAAAGATTACATCTTTAATGTTTTCCACAAGGCTGCGGTACTCTTCCCTGGAAGCCAGCAAGTCCGCTTCCGAACTCCTCTTGCTTATGATATTCTGCACATCCACCCCGAGCAGCTGTATCTGCTTCGTGTCATTTTCGTTATAGTCATCCTTTTTATTGCCGACTCCAAAAATAAATCTTACCTTTTCCTTTTCAAAAACAGGCACGCTCATAAACCTTGTCAGCTTTACATGGCCTTCGGGCAGACCTTTCCTGTTCGGAGAACCCGCGAAGTTGTTGTAAATCACCGGTTTCTTCTGCCGCAGGCTGTCGGCCCAGTTTCCAGCGCTTTCCGCGGGATAGTGAAAAGTTGCGCTGACGGAGCAGTTCTTCATGGCGTTTCCGTTCCAGGCCGTGAGAGTTATGTTTTTTTGGTCGTCTGAGACGAGGTGCAGGAAACTTACCTGAGTCAATGCCATTCTTAGTTGAAATTGGTTGAGGCTCCTCATTTAATCAAGCCGCCTTTACTTCTTTAGGTTCTTTTATCTGAAGCGCAACCAGGGCTTTAATGTTTTCCATGAGAGTCTTGATGCTTTTCCAGCCCTTG
>CAIWRR010000149.1 GCA_903915125.1 Candidatus Firestoneibacteriota bacterium
AAAAAGCGGTTATAGAGACCTGGGAAAAGGGTTGTGATATAAAGACCGAGTATGACAAGCCGGGGGATCCTCCCAGCAAAGACTGCACTATGATGATGGTGGTCAATGACCCTTTCAAGGAACCGAGAATTCACCGTGCTTTCCCGGGGGGCCTTGAAGACCTTGAGGTCTACCGCCAGGAAGTTGTAAACGGCGTGCACGACCACTGGATAAATCCTGCCGAAGGCAAGTGGACCTATACCTATCACGAAAGATTCTTCAATTACAAGACGGAAGGGACCAGTATCGATCAGATTGCCTACATTATCAATAAGCTTATCGTGAGCGGACATTCAAGGAGAGCGCAGGCGATTACCTGGAACGTTTTTAAGGATCCGCCTTCCTATGATCCGCCCTGCCTGCAGATGCTCTGGGCCCGCCTGCTGCCTGATTCTGACGGCACGCCTGTGCTCAATGTCAATACCATATGGCGTTCTAACGACGCCTACAAAGCGGCGTTTATGAACATTTTCGCGCTGACCGAACTGCAGAAGATGATAGCAGAAGAGATAGGCAAAAAGATAGGAAAGAAGGTGCGCGTCGGGCGCTATGTTCATTATGCCAATAGTTTTCATATATATGGTTCTTACTACAATGATTTCAAGAAATTCCTTGAGACCGTGAAGAATAGAAAATTTGAGGAACGGGTCTGGGCCACGGAGTTTGCGGAACCGTTTTTTGAAATCGGCAAGGAAAAATTGGCGGAAGAGAAAAAGAACGGACTGTAAAAATGACGTTTACGGTTGACCGTTAACCATTTCAGTGTGATGAATTTTGTTTTGTACGGTAAACGGTACACGGTACACGGTGAACGGTACATGCTTTACAAAGGAGGCGCATTGAATCCCAGAGAACGCTTTTATAAAATTTGTGCTCATCAGGAAGCCGACAGGGTGCCGCTGGACCTCGGCGGCTGGCTTTCCGGCATAAAACCAGATGTCTATGAGCGGTTAAAGGACGCCTTGAAACTTAAAGGCGGACCTATTGCCTGGTACAAGGATTTTGATTCCAGAGTACTCGAAAGATTTCAGATAGATTTTAGAAGGGTAACTCCGCGGTCAAAGAATCCTTCAAAAAGCAGGCCGGCCCTTGCCGACGGGACAAGCTTTGATGTCTGGGGCGTGGGGAGCAAGTTTTCCGGAGAGGACCAGCAGAATGTCTTCTTCCCTCTTAAGGATGCTGCCCTTGAAGACCTGGACAAATATTTGTGGCCTGATTTTCACGCCATGGGTTTGCGGGATGAAGTGGTTGAGGAGGCTAAAAGGCTTCACAACGACACGCCTTATGTTGTGGTCGGTCAGGCCGCGTCTGCGGGGGTGTTTGAAAGGGCCTGCTGGCTCTGCGGTTTTGAAAGAATACTTATGGGAATGGCTATTGAGCCGGAATTCACGGTTAAGCTCTTCGGTATTATCCATAAACTTCAGAAGGATTCCTCGGAAGTTTTCTACGGCGCTGTGGGTAAGTATCTTGATATGGTTCAGCTCGGGGATGATTACGGAACTCAAAACGGAACCTTCTTCTCGCTCGATTTTTACAAAGAGTTCATCAAGCCTGTTAATAAATCCTATATTGCCGATATCAGGCAGTACACCAAGGCAAAAATATTCCTTCATTCCTGCGGTTCCATTCACTCTTTCCTGG
The DNA here is from genome assembly GCA_903915125.1 of Candidatus Firestoneibacteriota bacterium. Taxonomy (GTDB): domain Bacteria; phylum Oederibacteriota; class D2-FULL-39-29; order D2-FULL-39-29; family CAIOVX01; genus CAIOVX01. Next base: position 1,681 of record CAIWRR010000149.1, read on the forward strand.
GCGACCTGATTGAGGACGGGGTTGATATAATTAATCCGGTGCAGACCCGGGCCTTGAATATGGAACCGGAACGCCTCAAGAAAGATTTTGGGGATAAGGTGGTCTTTCACGGAGCGATAGACGAGCAGGATATACTGCCGTTCGGTTCAGTTTCGGACGTGAAGAAGGAAGTAAAGCACAAAATAGAGACGCTTGGAAAGAAGGGCGGTTATATCCTTGCGGCCTGCCACGAAATACAGAACGACACGCCGGTGGAAAATATAATAGCGATGTATGAATCGGCATTAGAATACGGAAGGTACTAAAAACAAAAGTTTGTAAGGTTTGTAAAGTTAATAAGGTTTATAAGGT
>CAIWRR010000150.1 GCA_903915125.1 Candidatus Firestoneibacteriota bacterium
AACAGACACCCTCCTGTCAGGCGCGTCGCCGGGATTGTAATGTTTTGCTTCCTTGACCTCGACCCCGCCTTCCGAATTCTTGATAAAATATTCTTCCTTCGCGCCGTGCCATTTCCAGTTCTCTTTCTTCAGCCGGCCGCATGCCTCATAGACCATCGCCTTCTTTCCCATTGAGTGCAGTTCCGCCACTATCTCTTTTAACCCGGCGTGAGTGGAGCCGTCATAAGGCTCCCAGCCTTCCATAAGCATTACTCCCCACGGGAAATTATGTTCTTTGAACTTTTCAACGACGGCCCTTACTTTTTCCGGGCTGGAAAGCTCGCGCAGTCTTTCATGCCTGCAGATCCAGGGTTCAAAACTCCATTTGGGCGGCAGGGGAGTCTTCCCGCAGATAACCGAAAACATCTTAACGAGCATTTTCGGGTCTCTTTCAAGCAAGACATAGACATCAAGCACCGGGCTTTCAGAGCTGACATGAATGCGGTTAGGCTCCGTCTTTCCCACATTAAAACTCGCCGCCTCAAACCTGTTGAAGAAGAAACCGTAGCCGGAGGTGCTAAGGAAAAATGGAATAGGCACATAGCTGTTATCTTCTATTTCGTTCCATCGGTCCTCCGCCCAAACACGGAACTCTTTTCCGCGCTGGGAAACGCCGTTGAACCGCTGCCCCAGCCCGTAAATGAATTCTTTTCTGTCAAGCGTCACCGATACATTTGAGCCGTTACTGACCGCGGAGGCTTTCTGCAGGGAACAAACGGTTTGCTCGGATTCATTTATGAAGACGGCTTTGAAATTCTTCTTGGAGATTAAGACCGCGTACTTGCCGGAAAGCGGTTTGACTGAGATTACATTCTGGGTCACTTCGCGGACAACGAGCCCCTCTTTCGGCTCGCGCGCGCCGCCGTCAAATTCGGAAGCTATGATCTGAACCGCCCCCCGCGTTTCCGCGGATTGAATGCGGCAGATATTTGGCGCAGGAAAAGTAAAAATCAGGCCGTGGGCGGAATATTGCTTCAGACCTTTCGACATAAAACCTCCGCAGACATGAAACTTGACTAATTATAACAGGATTTTTCGCGCGCGCAAAAGCCTTAATATCGCTTTAAAATCAAGCATTTAAACACTTTTTACCGCGGATATTTCTATTCAAGCGGTTTTGAATGTCCGCGCACAAATTCCAGTATGTCTTCCGCGTCCTTCCTGTCTTTGCAGGCCACCGTCAGAAAAACATTGCGCTCTTTGAGCTCTTCAATATGGGCGCGTGCCTGCGAGCTGTTTGAATGAATCAGCAGGTTGTGCCCGGCCGTCGCCGAAAATATACGCCTCAGGTCTTCGATAGGCGCTTTCGTCTGCGGGTCCTTCGATATCTCAAGCAGGGAAAGGCGAGGTAAAGAGCAGAGGCCCGGGAAATAATGCATTCTTTCATTGTGCAGGTGGTACATCGCATGATCATATTTTTCAAGAATTTTTTTCTCGCAGGGATATCCAAAGGTGTTGTAGACCTCAGGCGAGCAGAGCATCGCGGCGTCATTTGAAAGATGCCCGATGGTGTTTTCCGGCAACCAGCCGCCTTCGCACATAAGATGCGCCCTGCCGCCGTCAATATCATCGGCCCAGGAAAGCTGGCGGCGGAAATACCATTCAACCGCTTTTGTCAGAAATTCCATAAGGCGGTGGCAGAACTCCGGCTCAAGCAGGAAATCCGTATATATTTCGTTACCTCGGAGCGCGTCTGCCAGGTCCATCGGCGTCATCATCCCGCGCGTTGAAAGGTAGAAGGTTCCGTCCTTCTTGCTGCGGAGATAATCATACCCCTCTTTCATATACCGGAACCACCTGGTGTTTTCGCTGAGCGTTAATTTATCAATATCTCCGGGCTCTTTTATTATTGGCACCGAAAGGCAGGTGTCTTTCTGAAGGTGGACATCCATTCCAAGCCAGGCGGAATGCTCGGCTATCCCGAAATGAGGGCAGACAACAGGAAGCGAGTCATCGTCTATTTCTTCCTTGAAACGGAAATACGGACGGTTCCTCTTAAGCTTCCAGTCAAGCCATTCGTTCAACTGCCGGTCAAGGTCAAATTCATTGAGCGGAGGAATTTCCGGCCTCTCAACAGGAGCCGACACGCTTACCAGAAAATGCCCCGGCTCTTTTTTTGCGTAAAATGCCCTTGCGCGCTTTACAACTTTGACAGTATGCTCATTAAGGTTCACACTTCCCTCCGGAAATCCTGCTATTGCCACCTGCGGGTTTTTCTGATATTATTTGTTTGGAAGCGCGCAAAAGGAGCCAATATGAACCCCGAGACAGTAAAAGAATTCATAGCAAAACACCCGAAATGCGACTGCCCTCTGACTTCCTGCGAGCAGCACGGCAAGTGTTTTGAATGCGTAATGGTGCACAGGCACTACGGTAACCACGTCCCGCACTGCCTTCAATTTATGCTGAAGGATAAGATAAAGGAACTCGCGAAGTTAGCCGAAATCACTATACCCGAAAAGAAGTAATTTCGTTGCTCCGTCGGCCGCTGCCGCTCCGCGGATTGCTGATTGATGATTACTAAACACTAATTAGAAACTCGAGGATTGTGATTTTATCTGCCCACTGTCTTCCGGCTACCGTCCTCAATTTCCACTGTGCATCCGACCATCTGACCTTAGGTCTTATCGCTCCGAGCAACTCTTCCCTCCAATTGACCAATCTTCCTTCGGTATCTGCGTGACAACCACCTGAACCGCTTCCGGCGGGCATTTGATCGCCTCCGTAATACCTTCCGTGACTTTTTGGACCATTTTCTTTCTTGTTTCGGCTGGGACTCCCGCCCACATCTTTATCTCTACAAACGGCATATTACCTCCCTTCAAACGGCTTATTTTACGATTATATCATATTATTGCTCAATTAACACTTCAACGCATGACAACAAATGCTAAACAATTCGCAACTCAAACACTTCGCTGGACTTGCCGGCAGGATTATAATATAAAAGAACAAAGGAGACTTTATGGCTTACATCAAAGAACCGGCAAAAAAACTCCGGGTAGCGGGCAAATACGATGTTCTTGTTTGCGGCGGCGGACCCGCAGGTATAGGGGCGGCTATTTCAGCGGCGCGAAACGGGGCTAAGACTCTGCTCGTCGAGCAGTCCGGTTTTCTGGGCGGCATGGGGACCGGGGCGCTGGTCCCGACTTTTGCCCCTTCTGCAATGAGCGGGGCTCCCCTGATAAAAGGCATACACGCCGAAATCCTGGCCCTGCTGAATATCGGTGACG
>CAIWRR010000151.1 GCA_903915125.1 Candidatus Firestoneibacteriota bacterium
AGCCCGGGTCTTCATGCGGTGCGCACGCCCGTTCGCGGGAAGCCTAAGCTGAAGCAGGACACCCACTTTGCAGAAAGGTTCAAAATCCCTGGCTTAACGGTAGAGCGGGTTTTTTTTTGGAGAAATGATGCAGGGACTTTTTGATAGAGACAACATAGCCCCGGGGAGCGTTCCGCTTGCGAGGCGGATGCGCCCGGAGAAGCTTGAAGACTATGCCGGGCAGGAACATATCCTTGGAGAAGGCAAGATTCTCAGGCGGGCGATTGACGCTGACAGAATATCTTCCCTGATTCTTTATGGCCCTCCAGGCTGCGGTAAGAATGCCCTGGCGGGGATAATCGCAAATAGAACCTCCGCGGTTTTTACCGAAATTAACGCTGTTTTATCCGGTGTCGATGATATCCGTAAAGTAACCGCTGAAGCCAAAGAAAGACGCAGCCTTTCAGGCAAGAAAACCATAGTATTCATTGATGAGATACACCGTTTTAACAAAGCCCAGCAGGACGCGCTGCTTCCGGATGTAGAGAATGGCGTTATAATTCTTGTCGGCGCGACCACCCAAAACCCCTATTTTTATATCAATGCTGCCTTAATCTCCAGATCTATAGTTGTTCAGCTTGAACCGCTTGGTAACACGGATATTAAAGCAGTGGTAAAGCGGGCTGTTGCGGATAAAGAGAAGGGGCTGGGTTATTTGCGGATAGACCTTAAAGAAGACGCGCTAGAACATCTTGTAAATTCCGCGGATGGCGACGCCAGGTCAGCGCTTAACGCGTTAGAACTCGGCGTGCTGACTTCCAAACCTGACTCCGAAGGAATCATACTCTTTGACCTGGCTGTTGCAGAAGAATCCATCAGAAGGAAAAAGATCGTCTATGACAAAGACGGCGACGAGCACTACAACACTATTTCCGCGTTCATAAAGAGCATGCGCGGTTCTGACCCTGATGCGGCAATCTATTACCTGGCAAAGATGCTTTACGCGGGCGAGGACCCAAGATTCATTGCCAGGCGGATAGTTATCTGCGCCGCAGAGGACGTCGGAAACGCCGACCCGCAGGCGCTAATTCTCGCGAACGCCGCGCTCTCAGTTTCGGAGTTTGTAGGAATGCCGGAGGCAAGAATACCTCTTGCCCAGGCTGTTGTATATATTTGCTGCGCTCCTAAGAGTAATTCCTCTTACGCGGCGATAGATGCCGCTATGGCGGAGATGGAAAAGAAGAAAACCCTTGAGATACCGCGTCACCTGAGGAGCACCGGATACTCCGGCGCAAAGCAGCTGGGTCACGGAGAAGGCTACAAGTACGCTCACGACCATGAGGGGCATTTTGTCAAGCAACAATACATCCCTCAGGCCAGGGCCTATTACAAGCCTACAACCCAGGGTTATGAAGCAAAAATGAAAGCCTATCTTGAAACGGTCAATAAGCCTGTGGACAACACCCCCAATACCTGACAATCCCGCAGGATTTCAAATCTGGAGTTTGAAAGCCGCTTCTGGTATAATGTCGGGATGTTGAATGATATTAAGACAATGCTATCTCGTAAATCCCGCCTATTTCTAATGATTTATTTTATTGGCGTTACCGCCTACTTGCTTACCAGAAAATCCGTAGATTTTTACCCTTTCTATAACATAGCCCGCAATATTCTGTATTTAAAACTTGACCTGTACGGTCCAAATCCGGCTTTTTCATACCCGCCGTTCTTTTACTGCATAGTTTCCTTCTTTGCGATTTTCACTCAAAAAACAGCTTTGCTACTCTGGACAATATTTAATATAAGCCTCATCACTTCCACCTACATGCTTATCGTAAAAATTGTTGCTCTTTTTGAACCTGCAAATGATTCTTTAGTGCAAGACACTGTTTTTAAACGAAAGGCAATCGTAATTTTCCCGTTCATGGTAATGCTCGGAATAGTCGCAGACAATCTAAACCTCGGGCAGGTAAACCCGCTGACTTTTTTCCTGTCAGTGCTCTCAATTTACGCCGCTCTTAAAGAAAAACATGTTATTAGCGGCGTATCTCTCGGAATAGCCATAGCGATAAAAGTCACGCCTGCACTTATGATATTATTCTTCCTGATTAAGGGCTATCGGAAATTCCTTCCCTGGTGCCTGCTGACTGTCCTGGCCTGTTTTACGGTTATTCCGCTAGCTTTCTTCGGCTATGAAAACACGCTCAAGTTCACATCTGATTTCTTTAATCTTGTAATTAAGCCGTTCTTCCGGGGAGATATCACCATAAGAGAAACTTCCGGATTCTGGCATTCAAACCAATCCTTTGACGGGTTCTTTGGAAGGCATTTCACCACTTTTGGCCGGGAAAAATACGGCGCGGCGCATATGTTCGATCCGGCATTTCTTAATCTGTCGGGAGCAAAAAAACTCTCTCTTGCCGTTAAGATAGTCACTTCTATTATTTTGCTTTACGCCGTGAGAGGCAGTATTAAAAGCAATCAGGGTCTTCTTAAGTTTGAATTCGCGGCAGGCTTCATCTTTATACTGCTGGTGTCCCCTGCATCCTGGCTGAATCATTACATTACCGTCATGTTCGCGTACTATGTCGCGGTAAATTACATAACTTCCAAGGGAAACAACGAATTGAATAAAAAGATACTCGGCGGCTGCCTTATGGCGTGCTGCGCGCTAACGGCGACGGGAGCCTTATATCTTTCGGTTGATCTTCCAAAGGTAATACAAAGCATGTCAGGAATGTTCCTCGGGCATCTTATTTTATTCATAGGTATAGTTACTGTTTTAATTAGAGAAAAGAAATCTATTCACAGGGGAGAACAGTGAGCCAACAGGACCCAAAAGTTGAAAAAATGCTGGACAACCTCTCGGAAGGCGTTATGTTCCTTGACGAAAACGGGAAGATAGTCTCTGTAAATAACGCGCTTGCTGAAATTTTCTGCGTTGAGAAAGAGAAAGCCCCGGGAAGCTCTCTGATAGAATACATCAGAAATCACGAGCTGGAAAATTTTATCAAAAACGCGCTTGAATCACAGAGAGGAGCGGAACAGGAGTTTGAACTTGTCACCCCGGTTGAAATTGTGGTGCGGATAAAGGCCTTACTTTACGGCAGTCAGTCCGAAAAGAGGGGGCTGCTTGTCGTAATAAACGATATGACTGCTACCAGGAAACTTGAAAGAATAAGGGTCGAGTTTGCCGCAAATGTTTCCCATGAATTGAAAACGCCGCTTGCCGCAATAAAAGGCTACATTGAGACTCTTCAGGACGGGGCTATTGACGATAAAAAAAATAATATTAAGTTCCTCAAGATTATCGGCGAACAGGTTGAACGCCTTGACAGGCTTATAAGCGACCTGCTCGAGCTTTCAAAGATTGAATCCGGCAAGAAGGAGATTACTCTTGCGAGGTTCAGCATAAACGAGCTGTTTGATTCCGTGAAATTTATTGCGGGCCATGCCGCCGAAAAAAAGAAAGTTGTGATCAAGGCCCAAATTCCTCCAAATTTCGCTGATGTGCTTGCCGATAAAAATATGATGGAAATCGCCCTGCTTAATTTGGTGGATAACGCAGTTAAATTCAGCAGCAACAGCGAGGTTGTGATCTCGGTCGAAAGGTCTGACGGTAAAGTAAAACTTACAGTCTCGGATTCCGGCATAGGCATACCTGTTGAGCTTCTGCCAAGAATCTTCGAACGTTTTTTCAGAGCTGATAAAGCCCGATCAAGGGAGTTCGGAGGAACAGGGCTTGGGCTTTCTATTGTTAAACACGTCATGGAAGTACACCATGGCAGCGTACTTGTTGAAAGCGAGCCGGAAAAAGGCAGTAAATTCACGCTCGCCTTTCCGGATTGAGGAGACTATGAAAGAAACAATACTGATAGTCGACGATGAAAAAGATATCCTTGAACTGGTTAAATATAATATTGAAAAGGCCGGTTACAAAGCTTACACGGCTGAATCGGGAGGTGAGGCGTTGGATATTGCCTCAAAACGGATTCCCTCCCTCATAGTCCTTGACCTGATGCTGCCGGGTGTTGACGGCATGGAAGTCTGCCGGCTTCTCAGGAAAAACGAGCTGACCAGAAATATTCCCGTCATAATGCTGACAGCAAAAACTGCAGAAGATGATATGCTGGCCGGCCTAAATGTGGGAGCAGACGACTATATAACTAAACCATTCAGCGTCAAGGTCCTTATTGCAAGGATAGAAACAGTTCTAAGAAGGAAGAAATCAGAATCCGGCGCTTCGTTTGAGGCCAAGGTTACTTTCGGACCTCTCACCATAGAGATTTCGAAACATGAAGTCCTTGTCGACAACAAACCTGTAAAACTAACCAAAACGGAATTCAATATACTTGTTTTCCTGTCCGGGAGTCCGGATAAAGTTTTTAGCAGAGAACAGATTCTTGACAAAGCCTGGAATTACGAGACAGCCGTAGTTGACCGGGCTGTTGACGTCCATGTCAAGTCTTTGAGGACAAAACTCGGGAAGGCGGATAAGTTCATACAAACAGTGCGGGGCGTAGGCTACAAGTTTTCGGTAAGGATTTAGCGTGCCCGGTCTTTCAAGAAAAGAGGACGCATTCGGACAGGCACTATATGCCGCTTTTATGTCAGGGCAAGATTGCGTCATTATAGAAAGAGATGACGGTTGTATTTATGACGGCGGCGGCCTTAAACCCTATTTTGCCGGTTATAATAGCTGGCCGGAACGGGAAAAAGAAGCAATGAAGCACGTGCGCGGAAAAGTGCTTGATCTCGGCGCTGGAGCCGGACGCCACGCTTTATACCTGCAGAAAAAGGGCTATGCAGTTACTGCCACAGACAATTCTCCGGTCGCAGTGCAGCTTTGCCTGGAACGCGGAGTTAAGAAGGCAGTGTGTCTCCCGATAGAAGATACGTCAAAACTAAGAACGGTTTACGATACGGTGCTGATGATGTGCAATAATTTTGGTCTCTTCGGACACAGGAGCAAAGCAAAGAAACTTCTCAAACTGCTGTTTAAAAAGACCTCTCCCGATGCCCGGATTATCGCCGAAAGTTACGAATATAGAACGCCGTTTTTCAGAGAATACATAAATAGGAACAGAAAGCTGGGAAGGGACCCGGGAGATTTAAGAGCCAGGATACGCTACGGCAAATATTGTACTCCCTGGTTTAATTATTTCAGAGCGACAAAACACGAAATGACTGACATCTTAAAAGGGACCGGCTGGGAAATTGAGCGCATTATTCAAAAGACAGAACCGTCTTATATCGCGGTAATCAGAAAATCAAAACGCTTTCCATCGGAGGAAAAATGCCTGTAATGCTCGCGCACGCCTGTCTTGATGTCAGGAACCTTGAAAAATCTATAGCGTTCTACGGGAAGCTGGGAATGAAAGTCGTGTACAATTTCAGGGACAAAGAAGGACGGGTTTTTGGCGTATATTTAAAAGCGGGTAATGGGACTTTTCTGGAAATGTTCCGGCTTGATAAAGCTCTGGTTGGCAAATTTAAACCGGCAACCTATTTTCACCTTTGTTTTCAGGTTAAAAACCTGGACGCTGCCGCTAAACTAATGCGCAAGAACAGGATTAAGATTGTCAGGCGTATAGAATGGGACGGCAACGGAAGGCTCTTCTTTGTTAACGATCCCGACGGAAACAAGCTGGAATTTCTCCAATACCTTGCAAAAAACCCATTGCTGAAGCACCTCAAATGAAAAGATAAATTATTAATCAAACCTTAATAATTAATGGCGCGTGATGTGTTAACATAGCAAGAAAAGAGGGGAAAACAATGGCAGTCAGAGTAGGTATCATAGACATAGGGACGAGCTCAATCAAGCTCATTATCGGCGAAGCGGTTAACGGTCATATTCATGTCCTGGAATACCTTAAAAATCTCGTTCCGGTCGGCAAGGACGTTTTCTTTCGTTCTAGAATTTCTCCCGAGGCAACGAAGCAGACAGTAGCTATCCTGGAAAAATATAAAAAAGTTATTAAGG
>CAIWRR010000152.1 GCA_903915125.1 Candidatus Firestoneibacteriota bacterium
GACTGGATGTCCAGAAATTTCGACCGTAGAATTGAACTGCTCTTTGAAGTTGATAAGCAGGAACTTAAGGAAGAACTCGGCATGCTGCTGGATTGCCAGTGGCGTGATACCGAAAAAACCAGAATGCTTTATCTTGACAAGGAGTACGCAAGACCTGAACCGGGAGAGGTTTCTTTTAACTCACAGGAATACCTGATTAAGTACTTTTCGAAAGGTCAGCGGGGCTGAGAAGCCGCGGCAGCCGCGCCGAGAATTATTGAATCATCTCCAAGCGATGATTTTGCAATTATGCAGCCCGAAACGCTTGACAGGAAAGCATCTGATTCGGCGGCTTTTCGTATCAAAGGCATCATGTAGTCGCCGCAAGCCTCGATAACTCCGCCTCCGAGAATAATGAATTCAGGGTCAATAATATGCATTATTGAAACACATGCTTCGCCGAGGGCTTTTGCGGCTTCTTTTATTACCCTGGTTACGAGAGGGTCGTGCTTGTCCAGCGCTTTTCTCAAAGTTTTACTTTTGATTGACTTAAGTTTACCCTGTGTGTATTTTGTTATTAATGTCTTTTCACCTTTCTTTATCGCGGCGCGTATCGCTTTTTCTATTGCCCACCTGCCGGCAAAAGCCTCCAGACAGCCTTTCTTTCCGCAGGTGCACTTTGGCCCGTCCATCTTAACAATCATATGTCCAAGCTCGCCGCCGGCAAAGAACGAACCTGTTACGAGCTTGCCGTTAATAATAAGACCTCCGCCTACACCGGTACCAACAGAGATATTAACTATATTCCCGGCATTTTTTGCAACACCCGCGCAGTGTTCACCCAGCGCTGCAATATTCGCGTCATTGCCCACAGTTATATGAAGTTTAAATGTCTTTCTCAGCTCAGCCGCGAGGTTTATGCCGGATAAAGGCAGGTTGGTGATCAGAAGGACTTTCCCGTGAACGGGGTCTATAACGCCGGGAATACCAATCCCAATACCGGCGACATCCTTGATAGTAAGGTCGCCTTCTGCGACTAATTCACGCACAAGGTTGACTACGGATGCCAGAAAAATCTTTTTTGAGGGGTTTGAAGGAGTCCTTACTTTTCGCCTGAGCAGAATCTTGCCGTTCCTGGTAACCAGACCGGCTGCCATTTTGGTCCCGCCTATATCTACGCCAATGAAGTATTTTGCTGTCATTTAAAAAGTATATCATCCTTTTGGCGGTCAAGTCAACCCGTCTGGAAAAGTTAACCTAATCTTAACAGCCCGCTTAAGAATCCTTAATACTCTTTTACTACTATACCCAGGGAGGCCACATGGCAAAAGTTGATCTGCACGTCCATTCAAAATATTCCGGGAGACCGTCAGAGTGGTTCCTTAAGAAAATAGGAACCAATGAATCCTATTCTGACCCGGAAACAATTTACGCGTCCGCAATTTCAAGCGGTATGGATTATGTGGCCATCACTGATCATAACGCCATAGACGGAGCGCTGCTGCTGAGAGAGAAATACGGCGAACGCGTTATCGTCGGAGTGGAAACCACAACCTACTTTCCTGAGGACGGCTGCAAAGTACACCTGCTTATCTACGGGATCGGCAGAAGTGAATTTGAAGAGATACAGAAACTTAGAGAAAACATTTACAATCTCCGCGACTATATCAAAGCAAGAAACCTTGCTCATTCAATCGCCCACGCAACCTACTCCGTGAACAAAAAACTGACTATTGATCACCTTGAGAAACTCATTTTGCTTTTTGACGTTTTTGAAGGCATTAACGGAGCGCGAAGCGAGAAAGGAAATGATATCTGGATGAGTTCTTTAAAAGCATTGACTCCGGATAAGATAGCGCAATTAAAGAAAAAGCATAATATTGAACCTTTCAGCGAAACTCCCTGGATTAAGGGATTAACGGGCGGCTCTGACGATCATGCCGCCATGTTTATTGGGAGGACTTACACTTCCACTGCGGCAGTCTCTTCCGCGGATTTTATGGAAAAGCTCAAGAAAAAAGAGACCGTAGCTGACGGACGCCACAACGATTATAAAACCTTTGCATTCATATTATACAAAGTGCTTTATGACTTTTCAAAAAGCAAGAGCCCGAAGATATCAGGCACATTAATAAGCCAGATTACGGACTTGGTCTATGAAAAGAAGAAGATGAATCTCGCGAATATTTTGAAATTAAAAAAGATCCGTTTTTGGAATAGAAAAGAAAACCTTGATTATCAGATTACAGAACTGGTTGAAGCGGCAAGAAGCAACAACGCGCTTCCGGTTGAACAGAAATTGGATCTGGTATTCGGAAAGATTTGCGATATCTCGGATATAATGCTTAAAAATTTCACGGAATCCGTCAAAAAGGGCATAGAACACGGGGATGTTTCCGGGCTTATCAATAATTTCTCTTCCGCAATCCCTGCAGTTTTCATGCTGGCTCCTTTTTTCTCAACCCTTAACCATATGAATCAGGATCGGGAACTTCTAAACTCCTTGCGCGCCGGCTTTCTCGGTAAAAAGAAAGATAAACCCGAGAAAATCCTCTGGTTTACCGATACGCTCACAGATCTCAACGGAGTCTCGGTAACCTTAATGAAGATAGCCGGCAAAAGCGAGAACACCCTTCAAATTGTGACTTCTATTAAAGAAGGCGCAATTAAAGACCTCGGGGAAAAGAACATCATTAACCTTCCCTATATACATACATTTGATCTTCCCGGTTACGAACACCAGAAGCTTATGATACCGTCATTGCTGCGCTCTGTTGAGATCTTGAGCAGATTCCAGCCGGATAAGATTTACATCTCAACTCCGGGTCCTGTGGGCCTGCTTGGATTGCTGCTGGCAAGGCTGCTTTGCATAAAAACAACCGGAATCTACCACACTGATTTCTCCGAGCAGTCAAAGACTATTCTGAATGACAATGAAGTTAGCTCAATTGTTGAAACCCTGGTCCGCTGGTTCTACATGTCAATGGACAGCATACTTGTCCCGACAAATGAATACAAGGAACTGCTTGCGGGAAGGGGTTACGAAGCCGGTAAAATGAGAATATTTGCCAGAGGCATCGAAACAGATATTTTCATGCCGGTCAAACTCCCCGAGCAATATCTTTTGGATAATTTCGGGCTGAAAAAGGGATTTACGCTTTTATATGTCGGCAGGGTCTCAAGCGATAAAAATATTGACTTTTTGCTTGAAGCCTACAGGGAATTGCGCAAAATACGGGAGAATGTGAACCTGCTTATTGTGGGAGACGGCCCGGAATACGCAAGGCTTAAACTTGAATGCGCCGGCGACCAGAGAATAAAGCTTAGCGGCAGGTTGGGGTACGAACTGCTTCCCGCTGTCTACTCGGCATGCGATGTTCTGGTATTCCCAAGCACCACTGATACATTCGGCATGGCTGTTCTTGAAGCCCAGTCCTGCGGCATCCCGGCAATTGTCACAAACATCGGCGGCCCCAAGGAAATTATAGAGAACAACAGGACCGGGATTGTAGTGGAAAAGCTTGACGGTAAAATGTGGGCAAACGCCATCAATAACCTGATAATCATGAAAGACTTATCGCCTGAAATGTTCGAAGAAGTACGCAGAAATTCAAGGGAAAGGATAATAAAACATTATACCTGGAGCAAGGGCTTTGAACAGTTCTTTTCCGGCGAAGAAAAGCAGGGAGCGCGGGTCTAAATTAAGCGGAGGAAAAAATGACTGAGAACAAAACCGTAAGAAAAGAGGCTGTATCAAAGAAAGTAAAAAAGAGTTCCAGAGGAATAGTATCGGCGTCAAAAGCCGGAGAGGAAAGCTATTTTGAAGCAGTTAAGCGCAAAGCTTACGAGCTTTACGAGAAACGCGGCAAGCAGCACGGGATGGATATGCATGACTGGTTCATCGCGGAAAATGAACTTAGGCCCTTGAGGGGAAACTAAAAAATGACGCATTCCGAAATATTAAAGAATATGCGCGCAAGGACAGGCCCTGTTATTGGTTTTTTCATATTGTCAGATCAAAAACTCGCCAGCAGCAACACAATCCTTGAAGCTTTCGGAATATTTGAGAATAAGTCTGGCCTTTCCGGCCTGCCGCTAGTTGCCAAAACCCGGGTTCTTGGAGTATTGAGCCGGGAAATAATAGAAAATATTCCATCTATTGTTGGAATACTCTCCGAAAAGGCCGAGACAGTAATGGAAAAGGACTATTTTCGCGCTGAGTTTGATGAATTGGCGTGTGATGTACTGCTTCGCTTGCGGGCTCTCGGTGAAACAAAAATTCCCGGAGGATTAATAGTGGTGAATAAAAACAACGCTTACGCCGGTTTCACTTCGGTAGAGGAGTTTTCAAGAAGGATGTTTGCGCTGCTTAAACAAAGGTCTCCTGCAGAGCGTTCAAAAAAGCAGGCCGGAGGGGTGTTATGCTGAAATCATTTTTTCGAACGGCGGTCAAACGCGTGTTTCCGAGAGCGCCTAGAGCTTCGGACATAATGAAGAAATGCAGGGTTGTATATCCTAACTACATCGCCGGAAGGCTGGCGGAATATTTTGAGGCTGCTATCCCTGAAACCTGTATGGTCGTTGAAGCCAAAGGAAAAGTTGCGGGAATAGTTCTGCGCGACAAATACAAGAGATTGATGAACTTTTATGTTGGGAAAGAAGTTTTCTTTGACCGCAGAGTTGAATTGATAATGGATCCTAAACCGTTGATAGTAAGTTCTGATACCAGGATAGATAAAATATTTGAAATGATCTGGCAAAGGCCTGAAACTGAGCAGACTGACCATATTGTTGTTATTGAAAATGGACTTTTCAAAGGCGTAATTGATCCAGCAAATCTAATAGACCGCTATAACGATTTCAAAATAAGAGTATCGGAACTCTCAAATAAGATGACAAAGCTTCCCGGAAGCCTGCTTATTAAGGAAGAGCTTGATATATTGTTAGCGGAAAAACATGGGTTTTCCGCAATACATATTGGCGTAAAAGGGATGAAAGAGTTTAACGAGAAATTCGGCTATGACAGAGGAGATGAAGTGCTTGCATCGCTGGCGGAACTGGTCGAAAAGACAGCGTCCTCTAATATATTAAAAGGCGGTTACGCCTATGCCGGGCACTTCGGCGGAGACGACTTATTGCTGCTTACCGACCCTGAAGAGGCGTCCAAATCGTGTTTCGATCTTATAGAGGAGTTTGATTCGCTCTCTTTAGGAAACTCAGAAACCAACTCTTCTGCCGGAATCTGTCTTTCAATAGGAGCACTAGTCGTGGATTCAGGTTCCGGCCTTGATGTTCACGGGATAATTGACAGTTTGACTCAGTTGTTGTCGGTAGCGAAAAATCACCCAGAAAGCGTATTTGCTCTAAGTGACGGGAAGACGATAAGCGTAAACAGCGTTTTTCGGGGATAAACCCTTAATATAATCTTAACAATTACTTTATACCCGCTTAACAGTGGTTCTGTATAAATCAACGATGTCAAACGGCAAGGCAAAGAAAAAAATACTGTTTGTCTGCGAGTGCAACTCGGCGAGATCTCAGATAGCGGAAGGTATGCTAAGGAAACTTTACGGCCATGAGTACGACGCCTACAGCGCCGGTATCAGGCCGGGCAAGCTGGATCCGAAAGCGATAAAAGTAATGAAAGAGATTGGAGTTGATATTTCGCTGCACTACGCCAAGGATTTGAAAGGATATATTCCGTTCAAGTTCGACACGCTGGCGCTGGTTTGCGACAGGGCGGCGATGATGTGCGAGGAAACTCCGAAAGCCAAGAACACTTTAAAACGAGGTTTCAGCGATCCCGCGGTGATTCTATCCGCGGACGAGCTTGAGCCTTTCAGAAAAACTAGAGAAGAAATGCGAGAATGGATTAAGACCGTATTCGGCTGAAGGCTACAGGGAGGTGTAAAACTTATTTCAAGGTTTCAGTGAAAGAATAAAATTCAAGGAGGAGAAATGTCAAAGTCTAAAATAGTTTCAGCAGTAGTAGCAGTGCTTTGCATAACCGGCGTAGCTTTTGCCGGCGAAACAGATTTGTTAATCCAGAAACTTCTCGAGAAGAATGTCCTGGACGGCGGCGAAGCTGCGCAGTTAACAGCCGAAACGAAAGATGAAGTAAGCAAGAATCTTGCGACCGCGAAAGCGGAAAACGTACCAACCTGGGCACAGAAGATCACATGGTCCGGCTACACTCAGTTCTCTTTCACCGACAACCCGACACTCGGCGGTATTGAACCTTTTATGGTAAAGAGAGCAAGGATTGCAATGACCGCAAAGCTCAATGACTGGGCAACCTTCAAGATTCAGCCGGATTTCTCAGGAATTCAGATCAATAACGCGCAGACGACAGGATTGGTAACGTCAACGACTACCGGCGTAACTAAC
>CAIWRR010000153.1 GCA_903915125.1 Candidatus Firestoneibacteriota bacterium
CCTCGGCGTTCTTTCCGGTCTTGATGTCCTGCACAACTCCCAGCCCCTCATAGGAGACATTGCCGCCGCCAAGGATTCCGCTCGTTCCGCTTACCTTTACCCTTTTTACATTGCTCAGCTCTATATCCGATATGGCGCCCTGAATGAAACCATCGTCTTTAGTCCTTGAATCCGCTTCCGCCTTCCCCACGGCAATCTTGGGAAGCGTTACCTTGAGCACATCAACATCGGCAAGTTCCTTAAGGTATCCCTTCTTTCTGTTGTACTCGTCATACATCAGTGAATTTGGGACAACGACGACCGTTCCGCCGTTCTCCGCAAACTCGCTGATCTTCTTCGCCGTGCTTTCCGGGATGTTCACCGCGCCGGGGATGACCAGGACCTTCGCGTCTTTTATCTCTCCGTTATCTATCATCTTCTCGGTGGTAAACCTTGAGAAACTGTCCTGATAGAGCAGGGAATTGTAACACTTCTTTAATTCAAGCAAGTACGGCGTCTCCCTGCTGTTCCTCAGTTTCTCGGGAATCTGTATAAGCGATGACCTGGAATAAAGCAGCGCGATTGGCGCCTTGAGCTGCGCCTTGGGAAACTCGGCGATATATTTTGAGAGCCGCCGGATATCCATGCCGATAGTAAGAGCGTAATACGAATCTTCAAGCGGTATTGAATAGGAGTGCGCGAGTGATGATGAGTAATAGGATTGAATCTGCATCGTCGGGGCCGACGGCCACCACCACATTGACATATATGAATCTCCGTGCAGGAAATGCGCGTAAGCGTGCGCCAGGTCACCGTGATACTCATCGTCCATAATTATTTTCTCGCCCTTGCTGAAGGCAAGCAGAAGGTCTGTCGTCCAGGTGGAAGGGCCGGATTCGTTCAGGACGACATCGGTTGAGACCTCGTTCATATACTCGCCGTCACAGCCGGAATAGCCGTTCTGCCCGACAAGATAATAGAACGGGCTGCCCGTGCAGAAAAGCTTATCTGGCGCCTGTTTCTTCATCTCGTCCTTCGCCCAATGCATATACTCGGCAAACCTGTAGCCGTTAAATGAAGAATAATCGAACCATTTCGCGTCATTCGTTTCTGGATCTTTAATGGGTATGGTTGTTACCTCGGAGAAATCTTTGTAGTTTGTGCCCCAGATGCCGTTCAGCGTCTCTATCTTTCCGTGTCTATTTTTCAGCCAATCCTGAAACATCGCCTTGGTGTAATCGCACATGCATACATAGATCCATTCCCAGCCCATGCCGACGACCCTGATGTTTTTGTCGTTGGCTACGGTTGGCATATGAGTACCCCAGTATTCCTGTATCGCCTTTTTCGTGATTGGAGATTCCAGGCAGATGATGCATTCTCCGGAACCCATATCAGACCAAATATCGCTTATGATATGCCCGCAAAAGAAGTTCTTTCCAAAAACCCTGTGAGTCTCCGGGTATTTCTGGTAGGCCTCCCAGATCGGCAAACTCTTGAAATCAAACCTTGAGCCTCCAACAGCAGAAACATTTCTAAAAAGTTGGCGCTGGTAGGTGTAATCCTTTGTGCTCTCCCCTCCGTTAAAACCGAAGAGAACGACCGGTTCATCACCGCTATATATGCGTCCGTTCTTGAAAACAAGTTTGGCTTCATCCGGCCACTCCGGTATCGCCGGCTGTTTGTATTTGCCTGACATTATGCCATTAAGTCTTTCTATCCCTTCTTTGCCTGCTGTCTTTGCCCATTCGCAATAGGTCAAGCGGTTGTCTTCCTGCATCGGCATCAGCCACCGGGTCTGAAGCCCGAGTTCCGCGACATAATTTATGGCGTCAAACCGGCGCGTATCAATATTTTGCTTCTTTGCCTCGGCGATAAGGGATTTGAGCTCGGAAAGGACCTTCCTGGCGTCTTCCCTCGCGGCCTTTTGCTCGGGAGTGGTCATTGTCGGTTTATCGGCTTGAATCGGGAAAGAGCAAAGCAGAGCAAGCGCAGTGAGGATGAGGAACTTCTTCATGCAGACTCCTTTACAGCAATAGATTTGATTTATGGTACCGATAAGATCTTATGATTACACCAATAAAGCACGGTGGTCTATCGGTGCCATCGGTCAAAATCGGTGTAATCACACTTTCTTTCAGGCGTAAACAAGTAACCTGCAAGAAACTTCACGGTTTGACTTTGATTGTTATAATACTTGTTATTGGATAATGGCATGAATTGCGCTAAAGCGCATTGAAACACACGGACGCTTTGGGGCCATGGACAGAAGATCAACTCGAACTTTCATGACAAACGGTGTATCTTTCTGCCTGTCAACAATTATTCTGCGGGTTCGAACAACTCGTAAATACCGGTGCTTCCGTTCACAAGAAAACCTGTGCGTGAAGCAACAACGCCCCTATTGACAATAGAATCGGTAAAACCCTCACGAGTCAGAGTTTCCCATGTAGCGCCGCTGTCTGCGCTCCTTAATATCCTGAGTGATGAAACAAAGATATTTTTTGAGTCGGCGGGATTTATAGAAACACTCTTATATTTAACTAAACTATTTAAATAATTCTCCGCCCCGATTACAACCACGTTGCCCGGAAGCATTGACCGGTCCTGCTCGCTCAAAGAAACATCAAGTCGAACCTTTGGATTCTTGCGTCCTTTTGAAATCTCGGCTGAAAATCGGTCAAAATGAGCGATTGCAGATTCCTGGGCTTCCTTAAGTGTAATTTTCCAGGTAAGGCCCCCGTCATCCGAATTAAAAACACCTCCCGCGGGTACGGTGAAGAATACTCTTTTTGAATCGGAAGGATCAACCGTTACAGCAGAAGGATTTGCCAGAAGCAGGCTTATCAGGTACGGCCTGTCTTGCGGGTTTAGCCATTTTGAATTTTCCCAGGAGTCTTCGGCGGCTTTGTAGACGCCCGCGCGAAGCTCGGTCCAGTTTTTTCCGCCATCAACAGTCTTTAGAAAATTAAATCCGGATCTCCCATCACTGCCACTGTTCGGATGTTCAACAACCGCATACACAGTCGCAGAAGACTGAGGGTCAACCGATAATATTGTGATTTTATTATTCTCGTTCTTTAACGACAGTGAGCTCTTCCAGTCAAGATCTTCCCAGCTAAAACCCGCGTCCTCTGATTTTGCGATCCTATCGTTGAAGACCGCGTAAATAGTCTGCGAATCTGAAAGCGCCGCCGCCAGAAAATCCGGGCTTCCTTCTATCCTTAATTTTGTCTTCTTCCCTTGAGGAGTTATCATATTTACTTCGCCGGGCCTGCTTCCGTAATAATTTTCTGAATCATCCCTGACAAGCTGGTATTCCGTTGAATCATCACAGAGAATGCTTTGAACAACATTTGTTTCTGAACCCTTATTCCAGGTCACCCCGTTATCGAGGCTCTCCCAGACAGAACCGGAAGCGAGCACGCGGATCGCTCCGGTTTTAGCGTTTACCGAACTTAACTCCAGCGATTTCTGGGTGACCGGCAGCCCGTAGCTCGCCTGCTCCCACTCAACGCCTCCGTCCGAGGACCTAAACACGCCATAGTCGCTGTTGATATAGAGATTATTCTTGGAATCCGCGAATATATTTAGCACCTTCAAAGTACCGAAACGCTTCGGCGTTATATTCTTCCAGCCTTCCTGAATATTGCTTAACGCGAAAACTCCTATAGGAGTTGCCGCGTACGCCGTTTTTTGCGCTACCATCATTGATGTAGTCGGTATCAATCTAAGGTTATCGTCCTGATCGGAATAAGAGGTTCTTTCACTTTCCACTCTTTGAAACGGACCAACATCCTGCGGCACAGCGCCTTCCAGCGATAAGAACAAATGAGCGCTATCTGCCGAAAAAAACACGTTTGCTCCTGCGCCGCAAGCAGTTATTCCGTCCCCAAAATCCTGATACCAGGAAATCCAATCTGTTTTTGCATAACGTCCCCTTTGTTTCACCTGCAGTTCCAGCGGTTTCTCCGACCAGGTCAAGCCGCCGTCGCCGCTGTACATTAAATCGCCGTCACCGCCAAGCTTGATGTACCTGGAGGATGATACGACAGCCGATATTTCATCGGGCGAAGTTTTACTGATTGAAAATCCTTTTATTCCGCCTTCCGGTTTCTCAGGAGTTATTTTACCAAATGTTTTCCCGCCATTCAGCGTCTTGTAAAGATTATTCCCTGCCTGAACATAAAGTATTTCGGGAGATTTTGAGTCCAACTCGATAGCGCGTACTTCCTTGCTGATGGACGCGCCTATTCGCTCCCATCTTACTCCGCCATCCTTTGATTTGAATATAGAATCCTCAAAACCAAGGTACATGATATCAGGCGCTGAGGGACTTACTTTTATAACGCTCCAATTCCTGCCGTGATAGGGTGTAAGACAGTTCCATAGTTTGCCGTCATTCACGCTGACAAAAAGGCCATCCGGAGTTGAAGCGTAAATGTTATTATTTCTTGGGGCGCAGGCAAAACTGTGCACCGTTGTTCCTATCGGAAAGATATTTCTCCAGCGTTTTAGTTTTTGTTCCTGTAATTTATCCGTTTTCGGCTGTTCGGCGCGGCATGGCACACCCGCGCAAAAACCAAAAGCCAGAAGCAGTATCAAACCCAGTGTTTTTTTCATGTATCCCCCCCGGAAAAACCGGTGATTTCCAGTACGATCCACCAGTAATGATTACGTACAGCCGACAATACTGACCACCCAAGGACGGCTTGCATTCAGATTTGCGCATTATTTTTGATAGTTCAGGTATTATTCATGCAATTATATGCAAGCCGCATTAATTGTAGTCTACCCTCCGGACTTTCAATTTGTCAATGGCAAGTTGCGAAGAGCAGAACCAACGGGAAATGATTGGAGCTGGATAATCTGCGGCAAAATATCATGGATAAATCAGTTGTGATTGTGTTCCGACGCGCCACAAGTATTATCCTCCTGTGCTTCGCACCTCAGGATAATACTTTGATGGATCCTTCGCTTCGCTCAGGACTCCACCTTCGCTGCAAAAGTTCTGCGGCTAGAAGCTGATCTTTCCTTCCACAAAGACACCGCTCAGTTTGATGCTGAGAGAATAGTTGTTCGTTTTAATATCCTCGCCGAAGAAGATGTCTTCGTAGCGGTAGCCGCCGCTCACTTCAAAAAAGGGCAGTGGTCTGAGGACTGCGGCAGCTTCATACATATAAGATGTGCCGGTAGACTTGGTGCTGCCCGGGCCTGAGGGATTGATATAATCCACGGTGTTTGAGGTCAAAGGATAACCTATTATCTCGCCACGAAGACCTATGCTGCCGAGGTCAACTGTCAGCCTCGCACCCGCTCCTGCAAGGAGATAGTTAATTATGAAATGGCCCGCGTCTCCGGGGGTTGTAATAGTTGCGCCGGTTTTCCAGTCATAGAAGTTCTTGCGCGTATAGACATACTGCGCGCTGCCGAAAATGTCGGCCTTGAACGCGCCAAACCCGAGAGAGAGACCGGGATCAACACGCCCGCCGATAATTGTCGCGTCAATTGTTGTGCTCATATTTCCGGAACCCGGCATATTGTCAAGGTTCATCGTCTGCCTGGCGACCGTTCCGTATCTTGCCTTGATATCGGCGCCAATCGGGCCAAGAAGCGGAAGCCTTAAAGAACCCTCATAGATGACGGCAGGAAAATCACCATGCACAGTCGAAGCAGGAAATGTAGAGAGTTTCTCAGAGTAGTTTCCTGTATTCGCGTTGAACCATCTTCCAGAGATGTCAAGACCTGCAACTCCCGCAAAAGCAGATGCAGCAAGTATCACTGTCAGAACCGCAACTAATGCTTTTTTCATACCCACCCCCGTCTAATGTATTAACACTGAATTTTATCACAGGAAACATCGGGTGTAAAGAAATAGTTAGAATGTATTAATGAAGATTTGATTAAGATTTTCCGGTTTAAGAGGCCGCTCCGTCTATCGCAACTACATTAGTTTTGGTCCAGGCATACACTGTTTTCAGCGTTTTAGTATTGAATTAGTTTTGGTTTTTGATTTTGGTTTTGATTTTGTTTTTGCTTTTGACTTTAATTAGCAATTAGTTATCAGTAATCAGTAATCGCTTTTAATCTGGCGTCCCCTACGGGAGTCGAACCCGTCCTACCACCTTGAAAGGGTGGTGACCTAACCAATAGTCTAAGGGGACGTATTGGCAAGAAAAGTGATTATACACAAAGAATGGGCGATATTCAAGGGGATTTATGTGGGTGTGGGCAAATTCGAAATTCGAAGCACTAAATTCGAAACAAAAAGCAAGAAACAAAAGCAAAAGAGACTATGGCCTTTCCACGCAGCGGTTCATAACATAGCCGATGATGTAGAGCCGGATGGAGGGTGTAGCGTAAAGGCTAATGAACTTCTTGATATTCTCAATATCTTCTTTTTTCTTGGTTAGCTCATAGAAAACCTTGTTATCAATTTTGATAACTTCCAACAAATGCGACTTTACAAGCTCTGAGAGAGACTCGTCAATATCTGCGGTCTTATCGCCGGTAAACTCCAGGAGGGTTTCCCGGTCTAATCGGGAGGCGGGATTTATCCCGAAGAATCTTACTATATCGAGCTTGGTGAAGTTACAGATATGCAGGCCGTTAAACTTCAATATATCGGCGCTGATATGCTTATTTAAAAGCGTAACTGCGATATCCATATCCCCCCTAATTATTGTTGTTCCTTTAAGTCTATTTGTCAAGCGCGCAATCAACACGGCAACTTTGTATTGAATTTCAAAGGGTAAAATGATAGCATTAGAAACTGTAAGCAATCAGGCTTTTTACCGGAGGCAGTAAAATATGATGCAATTTCTTCGCAAACACATGAAATGGATTTTTCTATTCGTCGCCATTTGCTTCATTGCCACCATAGCCTTCGTCTGGAGTGGTGTTAATAAGACGGAAACGGGGAGCGAAAACAACGTGCTTGCCATTGCCGGAGGCAAAGAAATCAGGCTGGCTGAATTTGAACGCAATTGGACCGAGGTCATCCAGGCAAACAAAATAGAAGAGTCCAATATGCCGCCTATCCAGGCAATCATGTTCAAAAAACAGCTTTTAAATGAGATGATTTTTGAAATCTTGGTTAAAAAATACTTTTCTTCCGGCGCCATAAAACTTACGGACGAAGACAATGAGCGTGTAAAGGCCTACATATTATACATCTGCAAACAGCAGTACAATATCGACAGCTCATCTCTCGACTCGAACGGTTTCAGAAAAGTGAAAGACATGGCAAGCTACTATTTCTACCGCGAGAAACTCACTAGCCTCATTCAGGAGCAGGTAAGGTTATCCTCTGCAGAGATAACCGAGGAATTCCTAAAGAAGAACGAACAGAGAAAATTTAAGTACATAAATATAGACTCGGCAAAGTTTGCCGCACTTACGGCGATAGGAACAAATGACGCAAAGACCTACTTTGACACAAATAAACTATACTTCAAAACGCCCGAAGAATACAGGATGCAGATTGTTTCAGGCAATATTTCACTTGATAAGGCAAAACTGCTTGCCGCGGACGCGACAAAAAAGAATGATTTGCTTGCGGCATCCGCCCTCATGGGACTAAAGGCAGGCATAGTCAAGTTCTCCCTCTCAGAACTAATACCGGGCGTAGATTTTGACGCCAGCGAAGAAGTAAAGAAATTCCTTAAAACATGCTCGGCAGGCGAAGTCACGGCGCCGATAAAAGCCAGAAAAGGTTATGTGGTCGCCAGATTCCTGGAAAAGCTTCCGGCAGGAGAGATGAACTTTGAAAGCGTAAAAGGCGCTATTGAGAACAGGCTCAAGATTGACAAATCCCTGCCTCTCGCGGAAGCCGAAGGCAATAAACTGATATCAGAGATGACGACAGGAAAAACCTTCGAACAGGCAGCAGCCGGCTACAAGATCTCAACCACCGGTTTTGTTAAGTCAACCGACATTTCAAAAGATACTGAAGAATTTTCCCTGCTGCTTAACGGCGGATTCACCATACCCAAAACCGGCGGCGCGAGGACAGTCAGGCACAACGGCGGCTGTTTTGTCGTCCAGTTAATTGATGTCAAACAACCCACACGGGACCAGTTGAGCAAGGACGCGGAAACAATCAAGAAGAATATGACTGAAACAAAACAAAAAGCATTGCAAGGCGAATTCTCAGGCTGGCTGAGGAAGAAGTATAAGGTTGTGGATAATTCGGACAAGATCTTTAATAAAAGTTTATAAGGTTTATAAGGTTTGTAAAGTTTGTAAGGTAAGAGCGATAGACCAAGTATAGAGAATTTATGGTATCAGCTCAAACTTCTAAACGTTGCGAGGCACGCATAAGAAGACAAAAACCCTCCTGAATTTCGGGAGGGTTTTTGATTTTACTTTATAAACCTTATAAACTTTGCACTTACCTTACAAACTTTTAAAGGACTATATTTTTTTCATTATTAACAACGCTATTATAAAACCTACCACGCTGCTGAGCGTTAACTTCAACGAGACCCCCAACCAGACCTTCATAAACACAAGGTCAATTGCTGCCGGCGCATTTGGCGAACCTATGCTATAGCCGTCAACAAAAAGGCGAGTTATCATATTCCCGGCAGGAAGCAGACTTCCAACCACTTGCCCCACAACCGAACCGAGAACAACGCCCACGATAACCACCATAAAATAGAACCAGAAACTCTTTCCTTCAGCCATTGTCATTCTCCTTTAATTATATCAGGGAACCGCCGTAATCTTTGCGGTGATGCCGCCGCAGATACCGGTGATTTCCGCGATCTTATTCGCGCTGATGCTATAGTTTGAATAGACCTTTGGCCACCCGCCTTCATTCTTGAGTTTAAAGATATTATAGACATCATTTCCTGTTTTTGATGATATCACAAACGCCTGAACTACATCGGCTGGAGACTCCCCGTCATTCAGATATTTTATTGCTTTTCCTTTATCAATGCCAAACTGGCCGTTAAGAAGTTCCGCGCATTTCGTCATATCCGGAGTAACGCTAGCGGGTTTAGTCTTTGCTGCCGCGGCCGTAGGGAACACTGTGGCGCTGTCTGCAGCTGCCTTGGAGGCAACCGAAGTCTGAATAGACGATCCTACACCGTATTTTTTCCAGACATCAGTCCAGGTGCCGCGTTTCTTAACGTCAATTATATCGCCGAATCTGTTTCCTGAGGTTTGCGCGAATTCCGCTGCCTGAAGGATATCGTTTTCCGGAACCCCAGACTTGAACCCGTAATACTTCACATCATAACAGGAAACTCCGGTCAGCTGCTGAATCAGCTGCGCCGCCTTCTCCTGGTCAACTCCGGCATAGGTGGAAGTGACCGCATCCTGTTTAAATATTTTGGCGCTCAGCGCGGAATACTTGTTTTGAATGTTAGACTGAGCATTTGCGTCAACATGATAGTCCGTGTAGTATTTTTTGAAGTCATTCCCATATACTCTGACGATATCGTTCACGGAGTTGCCGGCCGTCGAAGAAATACAGCAGGCCATCAAGACTTCGTCTAATTTTATCTTGGCGGCAAGCGATTTCAGTATTGATTTCGAGAACCCTGTCTCGTCGGCCATCCTCTGTAATGTAGCGTCATCGGAATTCGCCGCCGCCGGTACTGCAGCGGGCGCGGGAGCCGTTTTTGCGGCCTCTTTCTGGACTGCCGCGCTGCAAGCCGCGGACAAACAAACAGCTATGAAAGAAACAAGCAGCCTTTTCATTAATCTCCTGTGAATCTACTGGAAGTATAGCAAAAACAGCCTGTTTTTACCATAAGTTAAGGCCCCGTTTCCCCTTTTTGCCCTTCCTCTTGCTTCCTTTCTTATGAACATTCGGCGAAGGTTCTTCTTCATAGCCTTTTACCGATCTTTCGTAGTATTCGCCCAGGGTCTCCGGCTTTGCGTCATCGCCGCTCTTCTTTTTCAACCTGGCGTACAAATCCCTTGCCGTGACGATTGAAGCGCCGAGCGATTTGGCAAAGCGCTGGATCTCTTTATCTGAGGTGACAACCATGCAATCCCTCGGGTTCTGCGCGCCTTCTACAAGGTCCTTGATGAGGTCGTCCGCGGTCTGCCCGCCGCTTGAGTAGTAAACATCAACTCCGTCAACTAAACCGCGGGAATAATGCAAAGTGTCGGTATTTGCCGCATCGAAGACAACGCTAACGCGGTTGCTGGAGGAGGCGGCATAATCCGAGAGCAGAGAGATAAACGTATTCCTCTGGTTCTCAAGCTTGTTAAAATTGTAGTCATCGGCAAACCCGCTTGAACGGATTACATTATAACCATCGATTATAACCCACATACAAGGGCCTCCATTTTAAACACGTTCCTTATTACTGTTTGTAACGTTCTTAACGTTTATAACGTAAAACGATAGACCAAATTAATGCCTATTTAGACCACCTGACAGATAAACATCTGAAAGCACGTAGAATGAACCTGTAACGACTATTAACGAGTTTTTGCCGGCGAGACGCTTGGCTTCCTGTATGCCCTCTTTAACAGTTTGAAATACGCTGCCTTCCTGGTTCCCAAGCACTTGTTCCGGTAAGGCCGATCTGTAATTTGCTGATTTGACCGCGATTACTTTATCTGCAATCGGGAAGAGTATCTTTCTGACACTATCGATATCTTTATTTACGGACATCCCAATGATAAGAATGAGCGTCCTGCCCGGGAAAAAATCCCTGATTGCTTTTCTTAAGACAAGCGCGGAGGCCTCGTTGTGAGCGGCGTCAAGCAGCAGCGCGGGCTGTCCGGGGTAATAATCCAGGCGGCCGGGCAGCCTGACATTCTTTAGGCCGGCTTTGACTGCGCCGGCAGTCCTTTCCCCCAGCCCAAGAGACGCCAGGGCGCTTTCCGCCGCGCAGACTGCCAGGGCGGCATTCTCGGCCTGATGGGCTCCAATCATTTTTATTGAAAGCCCCTTATAGAAGCCGGCCGGAGCCGAAAGGTTAAACACGCTGCCTGCGGCGGAAGTTTTCAGGCTGCCGACTGAAATATCTCTGCCAAACAACACTATACGGGAAGAGGTCTTTCCCGCTTTGGTGAGCAGGACGCGCAGAGCTTCGGTTTCCTGCCTGCCGATTACGCAGGGGACAAACTCCTTTATTATCCCTGCTTTCTCGCCGGCTATCTTTGCAAGCGTTCCGCCAAGTTCTTTCACATGATCAAGGCTGATAGGAGTAATGACTGAAACCAGAGGTGTGATTACATTGGTCGCGTCGAGCCGCCCTCCCATCCCCACTTCCAGTACGACTGCCCCGCAATTGGAGCGCTTGAAATGAAGGAACGCCAGGGCGGTATAGACTTCAAAATAAGTCGGCAAGCCGAAGCGGGTCTTTGCCAGTTTTCCCACAGCCTTGCGAAGATCAGGAACGAGTTTCGCTATTTCCTTGCCGCTGATATCCTTGCCGTTTATCTTGACGCGCTCGTTCATTGAGATTATGTGCGGAGAAGTGTAAAGCCCGGTTTTTAATCCTGCGTCTGAGAGAATAGAAGCGGCAAAATAGGCGGTTGAGCCTTTGCCTTTAGTGCCTGTGATATGAATACACTGAAGGCTTTTTTGAGGAGAACCGAGCAGTTCGAGGAGATACTCCATCCGTTTTAGATCAAAATAGGCCGCATTATACGAATAAGAAGTGGTCTTTTCGTAATCCGTGAAGCGATTGAGCCATTTAAGCGCATTCGTATTACTGATAGGCATTGTTTTTATGCTTTCGAATTTCGAATTTAGTGCTTCGAATTTTGCTTAAATGAGCTTGCCTTCTTTTGCTGCCACCACATACTCCATGCAGAAATCATCTTTATTCAGGAGAGCCCTTGTTGCGGCAACAAGCGACATCATCTTCTTGTCGAGCGGGTCAATCAGCGCGGAATCAAGCCCGTCACACATAAGCATCACGACGAAGGCTTGGTTCATCAGGCCGCGCAGCGGCAGGCCGAAAGAGATGTTGCTGAGGCCGCAGGTGGTCTTAATGCCGGGAAAACGCGCCTTTACTTTCCTGATGGACTCGGCGGCTTCCAGGCCGTACATAGTATTTGTCGAGAGCGGGAAGATGCAGGGATCAACATAGATATCTTCAACCTTTATTCCGTGCTTGAGCATCTTGGGAATCAGGCTGTCCGCTATCTGAATCCTGCGGTCAACCGTGTCAGGCACGCCTTTTTCGTCAATAAGAAGCGCGACAGCCATGGCGTTGTATTTCATTATGACCGGCATCATGCCATTAATCCTCTCTCCCTCATCAGTGACAGAGTTTACGAGAGGCCTGCCGTTCTTATTCGCGGCAAGCGCGGCTTCAATAACTTTCGGATTTGCCGAATCGAGACAGAGCGGGAGCGAAGTGTTGGCCTGGACAATTTCCATCAGCCACTGCATATCGGAGACTTCCGAGGCAGGATTTTTTCCGGCGTTTACGTCTATCATATGCGCGCCGGCTTCCGTCTGTTCTTTTGTTTCCTTGATGATGTGGTCTTTGTTCTTGGTCTGAATGGAATTTCCTACGAGCTTTCTGGTGCCGTTTATTCTTTCTCCTATGACTATCATATAAGGCCTCCGGTTATACGCGTTTCGCGCGGATGATTGGTGCGGGTACTTGGCTTGAAAATGGAAAATAGAGAATAGACCGCAATCGAGACTCAACCTATTTTCTATTTTCTATTCTCGATTGCTCTCCAATATTTTCGCTGCGCGAAAATATTGGTGCCGGGAGCGGGACTTGAACCCGCACGGCGTGAACCATGCGCCCCTTAAACGCACGTGTCTGCCAATTCCACCATCCCGGCAATTTCTTCCTGAGCGGCAAAGCCGCGAAGGATCGGTCAGTTTCTCTGCAACCAGTCGAGTATTATACGAAAAATAGGGGTGAAAAATCTACCTTAATATCTTGTCCTTAGTAAGGATAAGACTTTCGCGTTCATAGGTGCAGAATTCAAAATCAGTTGTATGCACCAGGCACTTTTTCGGGCAAGCTTCAACACAGAGCCCGCAGAACATACAGCGCCCAAAGTTCACGGTGTAACTGCTTGTGAACCTCCTGTTCTTCTTCTCGTCCTTGTAAACTTCCATGGATATGCAATTGACGGGGCAGATCTTCTCGCAAATCCTGCAGCCGTCGCACGCCTCTTCGCCCTTTTCATTCTTAAGCTGTTTCAAGGTGCCTCTCCAGCGCGGAGAGATCTTTATCTTTTCTTTCGGATACTGCACGGTAACCGGTTTTATGAAGAAATACTTAAGGGTTATACCCATGCCCTTGAGTATCGCCCAGGTATATTTAAATATTTTTGTCATTTTTTCACCAGCACCCATACCGCTATCATTAAAATGTTAAAGAATGAGAGAGGCAGAAGGAATTTCCAGCCGAAATCCATAAGGCGGTCAACTCTAAACCTCGGAAAAGTCCACCTGAACCACATCAGGAGGAAGACAATTAAATAGGTCTTGCCCAGGAAAGAGACGATTCCGGGCAGCCAAGAAGGGCCGTTCCAGCCGCCCATAAAGAAGGTGGCGGCAATTGCCGAGATTATAAAGGTGTTCGTAAATTCGGAAAGCATAAAGAACCCGTATTTCAGTCCGGAATATTCCGTGTTATATCCCGAGACCAGTTCCGATTCGGCCTCGGGAATATCAAATGGCGTCCTGTTTACCTCGGCCGTTCCCGCTATGATGTAGATGATAAACCCGAGGAAGTTCGGAGTAAAGAGAAACCAGACATCTTTCTGCGCCATAACTATGTCTGACATTTTCAGACTGCCTACTGTCATTATAACTCCGAGCACCGAGAGCACCAGCGGGAGTTCGTAGCTGATCATCTGCGCGGCGGACCTGAGCCCTCCAAGAAGGGTGTATTTGTTGTTTGAAGCCCAGCCCCCCATAAAAATACTGAGCACGGCGATGGACGAGAAGCCGAATATAATAAGTATCCCGACATTCAGGTCGGCGCCGATGAGGTGCTTGTCGAAAGGTATAACGAGGAAACCGAGGAGCGACGGCACAAAGACGACTATAGGCGCTACGCGGTGAACCCACCTGTCGGCCTTATCCGGAATGACATCTTCCTTAAGCAGCAGCTTTATCATATCGGCAATGGTCTGGGACCAGCCGTGCCAGCCTCCGGTCCACATAGGGCCGTAGCGAAGCTGCATGTGCGCGCTGACCTTCCTCTCCATGTAAATCAGGACAAGCGCTGTCAGCGAAATGAATACCAGAAGGCCTATGGCGTAGGCGCCTTTTTCCACAGAATAACGGATTACTTCGGGAATGCCAAGCCAGCCGCAGAATTCCGCGAGCCGCTCAAGCAGCCAGACCCAAAGGTCTCCGAGGCTTTGTGACGCGTAAATCACCTGTCCACCTCTCCCAGCACTATATCAATGCTTCCGAGCACCGCGACAACATCCGCAATCTTTAATCCCCTCAGCATCTTCTGCAGAATCGCAAGGTTTACAAATGAAGGGCCTCTCACTTTGTATCTGTAAGGCATTGTGGAGCCGTCGCTTATGCAGTAAACTCCAAGCTCTCCCTTGGGCGCCTCAACATGCGTGTAAATCTCGCCGGCCGGCGGCCTGATAACCTTTGCCACTTTCGCCATAATATCCCCGGGCTCAAGCTTTTCGAGCGCCTGCTCTATTATCCGCGCGGACTCGCTCATTTCGTTCATCCTGACCATATAACGGTCCCAGCAGTCGCCGTTTTTGCCGGTCGGGATATTGAAATCAAATTCAGAGTAAACCGAATACGGATCTTCCTTGCGGATATCAAATGAAATGCCGGAGGCCCTGATGTTCGGACCAGACAGCGCCCAGTCAACGGCCTCTTCTTTTGAGATGGCTCCGACACCCACCGTCCGGTCCATAAATATCGGATTCGTGGAAAGGAGCGTGTCGTATTCCTTTAACTTGGGCCGGAAATATTTTATAAACGCCTTAACTCCCGGGACAAATTCTTCAGGCAGATCCGCCGAAACTCCGCCAATCCTGAAATAATTATAAGTGAGGCGCGCTCCGCAGACGGACTCGTAAAGGTCCAGTATCATTTCCCTTTCGCGGAACGCGTAAAAGAAAGGCGTAAACGCCCCGATATCAATGCCGTAGGTCCCGAAGAAGATCAGGTGGCTTGCAATCCTGTTCAGCTCAGCCATTATTATCCTGATGTATTCGGCCCTCTTTGGAACGGCGATATTCATAAGCTTCTCCGGCCCGAGCACTGCCGCGAAGTTGTTTGACATGGAAGCAATGTAGTCCCACCTGTCGGAAAGCGCGATATTCGCGCCCCAGGTTCTCTTTTCGGCCAGCTTTTCCATTCCCCTGTGCAGGTAACCTATATCCGGCCGCGCCTCGGTGATGACTTCACCGTCCATCTTTAAAAGAAGATGCAGCACCCCGTGAGTACTCGGGTGCTGGGGCCCCATGTTCAGGGTCATTTCTTCGAAGCCGGTATTTTTAAGCGTTTCAGTCATATTGATCCGGTTTTGCGATAAAATCTTTCAGGAGAGGATAACCTTCAAAACCCTCCGCGGTAAGTATCCTTTCAAGGTACGGATGGCCCGTGAATTTTATACCGAACATGTCATAGGCTTCTCTCTCGTGCCAATTTGCCGCCTGCCAGACCGAAGAAACCGAGGGGAGCTCCGGGACAGCCCGGTCAAGATTTACCTTAAGCACCAGCTTATGTTTCATTTCCAATGAATACAGGTGATACACAACCTGAAGTTTATCCTTAAGGTCAACTCCCGAAAGGGAGGCAAGATAATCAAACTTAAGCCCGCCGGACTTCAACCAGGCGCAAACTTCGGCAATTGACGCGGCAGGGGCCTCAACCGTAAGGCTGTACGCAGGCAGGGTTCCGGCGGCCGGCTTGGACTCAACAACCGCGGGAAACTTTTCCGCTATTTTAGCGAGGATTTCCTGGTCAGTCATTTTTTATGAGAAATTGTCTCCGTCATTATCTTTTCCTGAAGCTTAAGAATTGAAAGCAGTACCGCTTCCGGGCGCGGCGGGCAGCCGGCGATGTAAACATCGACCGGGAGAACCTTGTCCACTCCCTTTACGACCGAATAAGAATCATAAAAAGGGCCGCCGGTGTTGGAACAGCTTCCCATGGAAATCACATAGCGCGGCTCCGCCATCTGCTCGTAGAGCCTCCTTACCCTTGACGCCATCTTTTTAGTAAGAGTTCCTGAAATGAATATAAGGTCAGCCTGGCGCGGCGTCGGACGCGGAAAAACGCCGAAGCGGTCAAAATCATTTCTTGAACCGACATCAGCCATCCACTCAATAGCGCAGCAAGCAAGTCCGAACGAAAGCGGCCAAAGAGATGACTTTCTGGACCAGTTAATCACCCAGTCCATAGATGTAACGACATAACTGCCGCCCGGGAACGATTCTAAAATATATGGCGCTTTATCCAACACCAGTCCCATCTAAGCCCCTTGGTTACGTTCAATTTTAAGGTTTTTTTTGCTTTTACTTTATCTTTCAGATGCCGGAGAAAACCTCACCCTTTAGGGGGAGGATGAATCCGGCATGAATAATATTAACACACCTATAAAGAGAAACTCCGGCCTTCAGGCCGCAGAGTTTCATAAACCTTATGAACCTTATTAACTTTTGCTTTCTTTACGTTATAAACGTTGCAAACGTTAGGAACGTTAATAACGAATTTATATTTTCACAAACTTCATTATTTCGCTAAGCTTCGGCTTAACCATGTTCAATTTCGCTGACACCTCTATCGCCTTATCAGGATCTTTCAGCCCGTGCCCCGTAAGGATGCAAACTATCCTGGCTCTCTTTCCGCCTTTGAATTTATTAAAGTAGCCTTTCTTTGCGAGTTTAATGACTCCCGCGATTGAAGACGCGGAGGCCGGCTCGCAGAACACTCCGTCAGAGGCCGCAACGAGTTTATACGCCTTAATAATCTCGGCGTCAGTGACCATATCTATCAGGCCTTTGGATTCATCCCTCGCTTCTACCGCCTGTTTCCAGGACGCGGGATTGCCGATGCGTATGGCCGTCGCGATTGTCTCGGGTTTGGCTATCGGGTAGCCGCGAACTATTGGCGCGGAACCGGAAGCCTGAAAACCAAGCATTACGGGAAGGCGTTTCGCGAAACCGTGAGACAAACATTCTTTATAGCCTTTCCAGTAGGCCGTAATGTTGCCCGCGTTGCCTACCGGCATCGCCTGGAAATCAGGTGTAAAATACTCGCAGACTTCGTAGGAGGCGGTCTTCTGCCCCTCTATTCTAAACGGGTTGATGGAGTTGACCAGAGTTATCGGATACTTCGCCGATATTTCCTTCACGATGTTCAGCGCGTCGTCAAAGTTTCCCTTGATGGCAAGGCAGGTAGCGCCGTGCATCAGAGCCTGAACGAGCTTGCCAAGAGCAATCTTGCCGGCCGGGAGTATAACTATGCACTGCATTCCCGCGCGTGCCGCGTAAGCCGCAGCCGAGGCGGAAGTATTGCCTGTCGAAGCGCAAATGACGGCTTTGGAGCCGGCTTCTTTCGCTTTAGATATCGCCATAGTCATGCCGCGGTCTTTGAAAGACCCCGTCGGGTTCATTCCCTCAAATTTCAAATAGAGGTCAAGGTTCGGATGAATATTTTTTGAAAGATTATAGGCGTGAATAAGAGGCGTGTTGCCTTCGTGCAAAGTCACAACCGGCGTTTTCGCCGAAACCGGAAGGTATTTGCGGTACTTGTTTATGAGGCCTAAGTAAGGCATTTTGACTCCTATCAAGCAAACCACTTAAGTTTGATGTTTGGAGGCTTGGACGGTTGGATGCTTAAGTGCAAGCATTGTGTTTGGATTCTCGAAAGATTCTAAACATCCAAACCTCTAACCTTCCAACCCTCCGACTACTCTCCTTTCTCTATCCTGATAACCAAAGTTTTGCTCTTAACTGTGGGCATAGCGTCAATTTCCGCAATCGCGGCTCTCATGGATTTCTCTCTTGCCTTATCAGTTGTAATGATAACCGGGACCTTCTTTCCCTCATCCTGTTCTCTCTGGACAACGGACGAGATACTTATTCCGTTGTTGCCAAGCACCGCGGCTATGGAAGCAAGCACGCCGGGCTGGTCCAGGGCGGTAAACTTCAGGTAGTACCTGAAATCTATCTCGTCTATATTCCGTATCTTCGCTTTATCGGCGCCCTTTTCGAAGAAGACGCTCGGCACTTTGCCGGCTACGCCGTTCACTATGTTTCTGCAAATGTAGATTATGTCGGAAACTACTGCCGAGGCTGCTGAGTCCCCGCCCGCGCCCTGGCCGTAAAGCATTATTGGGCCGGATGCGTCACCGACAATAAATATGCCGTTGTAAACATCATCTATTGAAGCCATCTGGTGGTCAGCCGGAATAAGCGTAGGATGTACCCTGACATCGTACTGCCCGTTTCCGCAATCTTTGGCAATCGCCAGCAATTTAATGACATACCCGAGCGATTTTGCTTCAAGCATATCCTTTCTGGTGATATTTGAAATACCCTCGACATAAACATCTTTGAGGTCTACAACCGCGTCAAACGCGATGGAGGAAAGAATGACAAGCTTGTTCGCGGCATCCATCCCGTCGACATCATAAGACGGGTCTGCTTCGGCATAGCCGAGCTTTTGAGCGTCTTTAAGAACCTCGGCGTAATCTTTCTTGTCTTCCAGCATGCGGGTAAGCATATAGTTTGTAGTTCCGTTAACTATGCCGTAGATTGACTTGATGTTGTTCGCGGCGAGGCCGTCATGCAGGGACTGGATCACCGGAATTCCGGCGCCGACACTGGCTTCTAGGTAGATGGCGACATTGTTCTCCTTCGCCGTATCCATAACCTCTTCCCAGTACTTTGCAAGCACCGCCTTGTTTGCGGTAACCACGTGCTTTCCCTTCTTCAGAGCTTCGATTATGAATTTGTGCGCCGGTTCTACCCCGCCGATAAGCTCCACTATAATATCTATCTCAGGGTCGTTAATAAGCTTCATTGCGTCCGTGGTCAGGATATTTTTATCAACGCTTACCTTTCTCTCTGTGGTAATATCCTTGTCGGCAATGTATTTAACGGTAATCTTCGCGCCGGCCCGTGTTTCTACCTTGTGGGCGTTGTCCCTCATAATACGGATAGCCGAGGCTCCGACCGTTCCAAAGCCGATTATTCCTATTTTTATCTCTCTTTTAACCATGGCTCCTCTGTTTAAGCATATATCAATTACTCTAATATTGATTACACCGATAAAACAACGATGTCACCGATATACTATTTAGATTCATCGGTGTCATCAAACAAGATTCAAACATCAAACACGCTTGCTTTCTTTACGCTGCAAGAAAGATATTATATTACAAAACGGGTTGTAAAATCAATTGTTTTTAGGAAATGACAGGCGCTAGAAGGCTTCCCGGGCAGGTTCAATACAAGAAAGTGAGAGAGATTGTATGCTCCGCGCCGAAACTGCTTTTATCGGGCAAAAACGCGTAATCAATGGTGTAATTCCGTACATTTAGGCCTATGCCAAAGGCAGGCCCATCTCTTGAAAGCCCTGCGCGAAGACAGAGCATATCTTCAATAAAGTATTCCGCTCCGGCAGAGACGGACAGTTCGTCCTGATACTCAAGATCACAGGCAAACTCGAGTTTTTCCGGTATCGCTCTATAGCAAATACCTGTTCCGGCCGAGAGCGGCAACCGGTCAACTCTCCCGGTATCCCAGAAAAGGCCTGAACTCAAATCCTTGACCGTTCCCCCAAGGACCAGACAGGGGCCAAAAGGAGCCGCAGATACCCCGAAGTCAGCCCCAAACCCCCTTGCGCCGGTTCCCGGAAGCGAAGAGTAATAGTATTTCAGCGCAATGCCGGCTTTTACCGGACCGAGGCGTAAAGCCCCGGCAAGCCCTGCTGTACCCGCTGAGAGAGAAAATACCGCTCCCGGATTTCCAAGCGCGTCTCTATCTTCTATCCCGCCGCTGTACCTGCCGGACCAAAATACTCCAAAAGCACTAGACAGGTCCTCGGAGCGTTCAAAAGCTGCGGCATAACCTCCGGCCCTGTCATAATCAAGCCGAACATAAGAACAGGTTACGGCATTCTTCCATCCGGAAAGCAAAAGCATCGCGCCGGGATTCCAAAAGACAGCGTCGGCCCCTTTCGGAGCTGCGGCAGAAGCCCCGCCCATCGCCTCGGCTCTCGCTCCTGCTGATTCCTTGAGAAACGGCATAGCATAGGAAAAAAGCAGGCCAGGAAGGAACATCAAGAACACAAAGATTTTCATCTTTTCACCACCGTGAAAGCTTTCGGCGCATATTTTCTATTGATCGCCGAGGAAGATGTGCTCCTGATTACATAAAAATAGACGCCGCTTTTTAACGCCTCTATTCCGCAGGTTGTTTCACCCATAGGACCGACAGACTGAAGTCCGGAGATTGACTGAATACGCCTGCCTGCCTGGTCAAAGATATCTATGTAAATCATGGAACCGGACTCGCTGGGGTAAACAAAAGTAATGCCGGCGCCGCGGACGGGATTAGGATAAGCTGTAACCTCGCCGCTGGCTACAACAGGTACGGAAGCAACCGAGCAGCGCTTTAAAACCTTCGGAGAATCTTTGCTGACAGAAAGCTCTTCGGTCAGCCACGGGGCAGAACCGGGTATCAAAACCCTCAGGCAGTACGAACCAAATGGGATTGCGCTGAAAGTGAACGCGCCATCCGCTCCTGTCCTGACAAGAGCCAGCCGTTCACTCCCCTTCAGCAGTTCGACATTCACGAAGCCCAAAGGAGACTTGCCGTCAGCGCCCGTCAGCTTGCCGGAAATCTCGCCCTTGGTGAGAATGCTTATCTTATAAACAGACGGCGGCCTGAAATTCCCGGCCAAATCTTCGGCGGAAATGTAAAAATACCAATCACCGTCGTCAAGATTTGAAAATTCTTTCCGGAATCCCTCAACGAGTTCCCAATTTGCCGAATAACTCAGACCGCCTGTTTTCCCGAGAAAAAGCCTGTACCCTTTGATGCCGGCGGCGCCGCCAGAGGTAAAATTTGGGTCAATTGACTCGTTCCAGTGAAACTCAGGCGAGTTATTCTCGACCGTAACTCCCGCGGGGTGCGTGTCAGAGAACGGCTTCGCTTCAGAAGGCGCATCCGAATCACAGGGTGCGTCTGCTTGGTTATTTCCTTTTCGCTGCTCATTGCCAAAGCCGTCCACATACTGCACTGTGTAATAATACCTGGTCCCGTTTACAAGCCCTCCGGAGACAGAATCAAGATAGGGCGCTGAACTTATTGATCCGTCAGCGCAAATAGAGGAGCCCTTTTCTCCCTGTGTGTTTGAGCGGTATATTCTGTAATATGAGGCGCCTGCAGGTTCGCGCCACGAGAGCGCCACTCCTCCGCCCTGTTTTGGAACTGCCGCAAGACTTGTGACTGAGGTTGCAAAACTCGCTGAAAACGCCTTTGAAACTGGATTTTCTCCGGCAGAGGCGTTACCGCCCGCGTCAACCGGCACAACCTTGTAACAGTATGAGATGCCGTAAATAAGCCCGGTTGAATCAGTAAACGCTGTGCCCTCAGTTTCCCCCGCCGGTTTATATATCCCATCCTCTCCCGGCGCGCGGTAGATCCTGTAGCAGTTTATCCAGCTTTCTGAATCGCT
Organism: Candidatus Firestoneibacteriota bacterium; assembly: GCA_903915125.1. Lineage (GTDB taxonomy): Bacteria > Oederibacteriota > D2-FULL-39-29 > D2-FULL-39-29 > CAIOVX01 > CAIOVX01. The sequence goes on from CAIWRR010000153.1 coordinate 21,608, forward strand.
CGCCCCGCTCCAGCTTAGAAGTATATTTCCGTCTGAATCCGTTGAGGAATTCAGACGGCTTAACGGAAGGGGTTCTGATAAATCAGGATGTATTGTATTAAAAAAACCTTGTTTCAATTTATATGAGACGGAAACAGGTTCTCCCTGATAGCCGGCCCCGCCTTCACCCGATATTATCCCGCCGGAATACTCTATATCTTTTAAGGAGAAAGAAGCAACAGCCTCAGGTTCAAGCAAATAGTTTGCGCCTGTGAGCGCCGCGCCAAGCGCGCTATGCAACAACAGAAACATCAATAATATTCTCATCCTCACCTCGCGACTACAAACTTCTTTACGACAGTCGTGTTCGAACCGGAAATTGGATCGTTTAGTCTCAGCCTGCTCATGTAGACTCCGTTGCTGAGCCCTGAAATATCTATATCGAGGAAAGTATTCACTCCCTGCAGCGCCTGCCGTCTTGCTGACAATTGCATCCGGCCGCTGTCGTCGAATATCTCAATTAGCGCCTCAGCCACGCAGGCAGAAAAGAAACGAAAAGCAGGCGAAGAAGTTCTAGCCGGATTTGGATAAATATAATATTCATCCGCGGGCAGAAACTGCGCGGCAGCTATACTTATCCTGTAACTGAACGTCGGGCTAAAATTCCCTGCAAGGTCAAAAGCTCTGGCGTGAAAGTACCAGGTTTGGGAGTTTAATCCCTTGCATGACAGTCGTCCATCAAGATTATTGATACAGAACGGGGCTTCAGACGAAGGGATATTGTCTATAGAAAGACCGTAGCCTGCCACCGCCCCCGCAGAACCGCCGTCCATTGAATTTGCGCCAAACTCAGGGCAATTGTTTGAAGACATCAAGGCAGAGTTATGTGTTGGAGAAGAAATAACCGGAATAGACGGCGGAACCTTATCGAAGATTTGGAATGAAACGCTCGCCGCTCTTGCAAAAAAGATGTAGACCATACCTGCTTCCGCGGCGGCTGAAATTGAAGTTATACCTGACAGTTCAAACTCTTTTGTTTCCTGCGAAAAATTTCCTCCGTTCCTGCATGAAGAAAGAAAGAATGCCGGAACGCCGGAGACATTCCTTTGCCACAAAACATTCAGAGTTCCGTCCTGGGCTGTAAAAGGCAGAACAAGGTTAACTGTTCCTGCGCCCGAGGAAAGTTTTGACAAACCTCCGACGCCGCATATCAAAACATCCTCGCCGGCTCCGCCGGACTGGCGCCAGGCAGTAAGCCCGGCTCCAAAAACCGGAAGCGACGCGTTTTCAGGCGAAAGATTTTCAGAAACTTTCTGAACTGCCGCCAAACTCCAAGAGTTGAAACAGCGCGCAAGATATACCGAAGCCGGAGTACCGGCAAGCCAGCAGAGCGAAGCGCCGCTTGAACCCGCGGAAAGGCTTTCAACGGACAGTGCATTTGATACAACTACGGCAGAATCAGACCATTGAAGCCCGCCGTTTGGGCTTCTCACAGCGCAGATTCCCATGGAAGACATCCACGCCGCGTGAACCGCTCCGCTTGCTTCCGCCGCCACGAGCGCGGAGCCGGCAATACAGCCATTATTGCTGAGACGGGCCGGAACGCTCCAGCCGGCCCCGGTACTCCTCGCATAGAAAGCCTGAATTACGCCTGTAGAGTCAAGCTCGGTCCAAACAGCGTGAAAAATTCCGTTCCTGCAGGCGGTCTTTGGCCCTCCCGATACGCTCTTTTTCCCGGAGAAGCAGAGCGTTTTTTCCCAGTCTTTTCCGAAATTCCTTGATACTTTTCCGAAGACGGACGGAACGGCAGAACCGGTATCGTCCGTCCAGGCGGCAAAGACGTTACCGGCGCCATCAGCCGATATTGAACAGCCGTAAACATTCCCGGCCGCTAAAGCCAGTTGAAGTTCGGAAGTACGGCCCGCATCTGCAGATGTGAATATAGAAATAAAAAGGGCGGCTGTGTAAGCCGCCCTTTTGAAATATTTAAAGTAAAACCCCAAACCTTATCTCCTTCCGCGAGGCCTCGCGTTTAACCTGACAGCCACCAGTTCTTTTTCATAAGCAACTTTGACGACTGAAAGAGAGCCCTCTTCTTTACGCGTGTCTTCTTCTCTCTTTATCCAAAGGCCGTTCGCGCCCTTTTTAAGGACGGCTTTCTTGAGGTAATAAGCCACCTCATCCGGGTCAACCTTTTTATTCTGCTCCATCTTGCGCAGCAGCTCGTGTACTTGCCTGACTTCTCTTGGTTCACTCATCTATTATTTCTCCAGTATAGCAGTAATTGCGTGCCCGCCTACTTCCTTGACCTTTACTCCTTTGCCCGTTTCCAGCTTTGCGGCAAAATCATTGGCAGACCCGTAAGTTAATTCCACTTCGAATTCGCCTGTTCCTTCGTCAAAAGCTCTTACTGCAACATCAGTCACACTCTCGAAGGTCTTAAGCCACTTTTTCATCTTCTCCAGCGCGTTCAGATCGGGCAGAGGAGAAATAAGTAATTTTATGAAATTGCTCTCCACTAGCTTTGGACCTATGGAAGAGGCCAGCTCTTTGCCGGCAGCTCCTGAAAGCCGCTTTGAAACCGAAGCTGCCGCCCCTTCTATGCTGATATCAGGGATATTATCTGCCTTTGAATATACCATAAGCACATCGCCGTTCGTTGTCTTTACAACCTTAAGACTAAGGTTCCCGCGTCCGCTGATCCAGCCTTTGTAAGGTTCCATTTCTATCGGTTTCGTATTTATGGTCATTCTGCCGACTACCGCGATATCCGCGCCGAACCTCTTTGCTATGACAGCAGCGGCTTTTTCATCGCCCGCGGCCTTTAGCGTCTCTTCGGCGTTTATCTGCTCAAGCTGGGACTGATCAACAAGCTTGTAACCCGCGTCAAGCAGGGCGCCGGAAATTTGCGTTTCCGCCGAGCCTGTGTTTTGATTGGTTCCGTCTACAACCTCGCCAATGACGACCATTACCCGCGGATTGCCCGCCGTAGTCTTTATCAGTAAGCCAAGAGCATCAATGTCGTTTTTAATATCACCCATGCGGATCTTCGCATGAATACCGGTCTTCCAAAACAGGCCGTTCATCCCTTCAGAAGTTACCGTGTAATCCTTGATGTAGCCGGTAGTCTTAGAAAATATCTTCTCGGAAATGAGAAGAGATTTTGAAATCATCTGCTGGCCGGTAACATAGACTCCGACAGCTTTTTCTATCGCCGCTTTCTTGGCCGCGTCCACGCCGTTCCTTTTCGTTACAATCTGGTTCTCGGGAACGGGAACCACTTCCGCCTCGGCGTCAACTTCCACGTATTTTTCCGTATCCGGCTGAGCCGGAAGCTCCTTCATCCTGACTTCCTGCCTGGCTCCGCCGCAGCCGTAAAGGAGCAGAGTCAGAGTCGCAATTATTATGAGAAGTTTCCGCATAAAACCTCGAAGTATTAATCCGCGCAATCTTTTTCCTAATCTGCGGAATCAATATCTTAAAAACAACCCCGCACCTTTCAAAGGGAGCGGGGCTAAATACACTCTTTAAATTACTTCTCTATCGTGACGCCAAGCTGTTTAGCGAGTCCTTCTTTATCAAGCCTCATTGTTACCGTACAACCGTCGTCAGACGTCCACTCTGTCTTAGTAGTGGTTGCGCCGCGCACGCTGTCGTCAACGGACGCCTGTATCTTTGAATTCGTTTCCATCGCTTTCTCAATAGTTATTCCGCCGGTAATCTTTACGCCTTTAATAATACCGACGAGCCTGTACTGCGCGTCAACTACTGCGGCGTTTCTGGAAACAGCGCGCCTGCCGGTTACATCCGGGATATTGGGGTCTGACCTGCCGATGCCGACTACTTCAACAAACCTGTCGTTCAGGGTCTGCTCGGTGATGCTCTCTTTCAACTTCCCGTCCTGAATGTAGGAACTGCCGCCGCAGCCGGCAAGTATAGCGGCCGCAATTACTGCCAATAGAACAACGTAAATATTCTTCATAAACACCTCCGTAATACTTTTAATTATTATACTACTTTCAGGAACCCTTTGTTTGTAAGAAATATTACATTATAAAGCGCATATTATCAAGAAGAATTCAATTTAAGTTTGTAACGTTCTTAACGTTTATAAAGTTTATAACGTAAGGCAAGAACCATTCCTATTCTCTTGTTTGTTTTCGTTACAAACGTTAAGAACGTTAGAAACGTTACAAACCATCTATTTAATGTCCAACTTCCCCGTCCTTTCCAATCCGTCTTTTGTCTTTATCACATATGAGTAACTGCCCTCGGGCAGGGGAAGTTCCTTTGAGAGCATCCCGTCCCATTCAATATAGGCTTTCTTCGCGGAATTGAGCTCTATTACCTTCTTGCCCGAAACATCGTTAAGGATAAAAACGCATTCAGGGAAGATGTTATCTATTACGAGCTTCATGCCGCTTGAAGGCTTAAAAGGATTCGGGAACACCGTGGCGCGCTTCAACAGCGCGGCTCTTTTCTCTTTCTGCGCCAGCGCCGCGCCGGCGTCAAGTTCAACCGGTTCCTTTCTCCATTTCACATAATCAAAAGACCAGCGGTAATTCTGGCTAAACTGTTTGCCGCCGCTCAAATAGGCGCCTGCAACCCCGCCCTGAAAGAGCGCGTCGCCCTTATCTATGAAGCTTCTATCCCCGGTCCTGTGCCAAAGCCAGCCGTAAAGCGGACAGATGAGCAGGTTAAGATCGGGGGCCGTGCCTTTTCTGTTACTTTCATAATACAGGGCATTTTGCCCTTTCAGAAAGGCAGCGTCCCACATCAGATTCGCAAGCTCCGTTATGGCCGCGAGTATCTCTCTCTTCTTATTGTGATCCGCATCCTTGCTCTCGTAATAGCGGATCAGTGCTTCGCAGGTCAGCCCTGCCATGAACGGCTGAAACCCTGTCTTGCCGCCGTCCGACAGATAGAGGAAAGAAGGGTTGCGGCTCTTTATCCAGTCATTCCAGCTCTTTATATGACCAAGCGCTATGTCAATGTAAGGGTCCGGCTTGCTGAAACTTGCGACGCCCAGAGCCGACGCGACCACGTGGACATTAATGTTGTAAGCAACTTCCCTGCTAAGCGCAACCGACTTTAAGTCAAAGGTTGAGGTCCTGGCATAATCAACATTTCTGTCTGAGAAGGCGCCGTTCTTCTCCATTATTTCAATTGCCCTCTTGTCTTTTTCGTCGCTGGTCCTTAGATAGTCGAGCATAAGTCCGTGAGGGAACATCCTCCAGCCGTCCACGTGGGAAGGCCTGCCGAGAATAAATTGATCGCGGTACCAATTCATGCAGGTCTTGGCGCCCGCAAGCCAGCTTTGGTCTTTCGTGTATTCGGCTATCTGGTAGTAGACCTTTACGCCGTCATAATACCAGACCAGGGTCTCGTTCGCTTTCCCGTTTATCGGGGTTGACATAAACTTACGCCCGTAGGATTTCATATTGTCTTCCCACTGCGAAAGTGAAGGAATAGGCGGCGCAACTTCCTGCGCAAAGGAGGGTACAAACGACAGGCATAATAGAAGAGCTAAAGCGCTCAAGAACTTCCGCATGTTCTTCACTGCCCCCAAAACTCTATTTTAAATGTTTATTAAAGAAATCCGTCATCAAGTTAAATATTTTTCCGTAGGTCGGATCGATACCCGCGCCCGTAAACCCGTGGCCTGCCTTGCTGACCCGGACAAAGACGCAATTCCCGCCGGCCTTTTTCATCAGGCTGTCAAGAGTTTCACTCTGTTTAACCGGAACGATATCATCTGCTTCGCCGTGAAAAACCAGGACAGGAGGAACATTCTTTGAGACGTAGAAGGTCGGCGACGCCGCCTTGTAGGCATCGGCCATAGTGGCAGGGAAACCTCCCATAAATTGAGGAGGCAGTCTCCTGTTCTTCTCATTATACCAGGCGGTCAGGTCGCTTACAGGATACCACACGCAAACACATTTCACGGAATCTTTGATACTCCGCTTGTCCGGAGAGAACTTATCCCCGGCAAAAGCGCTCATAAGGGCCAGGTGCCCTCCAGCCGAATCCCCAAACAACCCCACGCGTGAAGCGTCAAAACCATATTTATCCGCATTATCTTTAACCCAGAGGACAGAAGCGACAGAATCATTCAGACAGGCGGGGAATATTTTCTCGGTAAGGAACCTGTAGTTTATGGAGGCAACCGCGTAGCCGCAGGACGCCAGATAACAAGCAATATTCGCGTGTTCCTCCTTGTCCCCCTTATACCAACCCCCGCCGTGAATTATAATTATTACCGGCAGTTTTGCCGCAGGCCTTTCTTTTGGGGAATAGAGGTCCAGATAAAGAGGCTGCCCGCCCGCCTTTCCATACTCAATATTGAAACTCATTTTGATATCTTTTGGGACTTTAAACGCGAAGGAAAGCCCCGGAATCAGCAGGGCGGCAAGACAGAGCGCGAAACATAACCGGATTGGATTTTTCTTTAGCATGCTAAATTATTGCAGAATCAGCAGCACTATTCAATATCAATTTATGCCGATATTGCGCGGAGGACCGCTTTTTGTTATAATCAATTATGAACTTATTACTTCCTGTAAAAATACAAGGCGTGGTTGTTGACCCCGTTGGACGCGGGTTTGCGGTAATAATCAGGGATGATGCCGGCAACAGGTGGCTCCCAATCTATATAGGTCCTTTTGAAGCCCAATCCATAGCTATGGAGCTTGAAAACCAGAAACTGCTGCGCCCGGCAACACACGATTTGCTTAAAAACACTATTGAAGGACTAGGTTATATTGTAACTAAAGCGGCAATTGTGAGCCTAAAGGAAAACACCTATTACGCGGTGCTTTCTCTGCGGTCTGAAACCGGTTCCAAGGACCTGGATTGCAGGCCGAGCGACGCCATTGCGGTGGCGCTTCGGGCGCACGCGCCGATTCTCGTAGCCGAAGATATTTTCGACAGGGCAGGGACGAAAGAAGCGCCGCACGATGATGACATCTCAAAACAACTCACAACTCTGCAGGCCCAATTAAACGCGCTCATTGAAGGGGAAAATTACGAGGAAGCGGCGAGGGTCAGGGATCAGATAAATAAATTAAAAGCAAATAAGGGTTCTTAACGTTCTTAACGTTCCTAACGTTTGTAACGTAAACAATAACTACTTTGAGAGCAACTCTTTAATAGGTTTGAATACGGATTCCTTCCTGATTAGCTCTTCAAAATACTTTCCGTTCTTCCAGAATACCTTATAGGCGTTTGCTCCCGGGCGCGAGGCTATAACCTGATATTTATCCCCGAGAACCTTGATGGCACAGTGATCATCAACCGCTATCCCGACATCTCCCGACTTCTTGAGCATTATTTTCAACTCCGGACGCCTGTCTTTCTCCTTATTAATATTTGCGGAATGATAATGCGGGTTGTGAAGCGCGTCAATTAGGCCCAGGCCTGAGACCCTGATAAGATCCGCTTCCGGGTTCTTGAATCTCCTGGAGTCAGACAGGCCGAAAGAGAACCAGCAGATGGATCCGGCGCTCACTCCGGACAAGACTATGCCTTTCCGGGACGCGGCTTTCAGGAGTTTATCAACACCGTCCCGGCGCCAGGCGTTCATCATCATCAAAGTATTGCCGCCGCCCACATAGATAATATCGGAACCGAGTATCTTCTCTTTTATGACTTTCTTTGAGAGGCTTTGTTTGAGCAACAATAGCAAATCTATCCTGCAACCGAGCTTCCCGCCAAAATACTTCTTAACTGCATCACAGTAATTTTCACTGTCGGAACTGGCCGTAGGAATAAACAGCAGTTTCGGATGCTTCTTTCCTGAAAGCTTAACAGTTTCCCTGTCAAAACTCAGGGTCTCGCTTTTGCGTATTTCCCCACCGCCGATAATAACAAGCTTCTGTAAATTAGCCAATATATGCCTGCCTTTGATTGTTAGAATATATTTTCACTCAACTTTCCATAGCCGTTGTGCATCGAAACACCAGGGCGAATCGA
>CAIWRR010000154.1 GCA_903915125.1 Candidatus Firestoneibacteriota bacterium
AGTCTACCTGAATATCCTCCTCAATGTCAAATACGGCTCCGATGTCCCCGAGACCGCGCTTAAGGTGCAGGAAAAGGTGCGGGAAACCGTGGAAAACATGACAAACCTCGCGGTAAGGGAAATCAATGTAAGCGTGAGAGGAATATCCAATACCTAAGAGCGTAATTCTGATGAATCAATGCAAGGGCGGGTTTTCCCCGCCCTTTTCTTTTAGGCTTTTCGCGAGCTCCGACAATATTACATGCTTGTGCAAAAAGTCGGGACAATTTTACATGTTTTTTGCTTTCTCAGCCTCAAGTTTTCTTTCGGCATAATGCTGTTTTTGGCATAGACTAAGGTGGTTTTACCGCCTTTTTTATGTTATAATTAAAAGCAGTCATGAAAAAATGTATTTAACGCGCAGGGGGATATAATGAAGCGTGAAAATGCGACAGTTCCCGGCAATTTATCCGGCGGCAAACCGTCAATTTCCCCTGTCAATACGGCGTTCCCTATTGTCTGTGTCGGCGGTTCCGTCGGCGGGCTTGAAGCCTTTCAGGAATTCTTAAGAAACCTTTCCTCTCAGCCGGGCATGGCCTTTGTATTTATTATGCATCTCGCGCCAAAAGTTAAAAGCATCCTCTCGGAATTACTGGCCAAAGAAACAAAGATGGCCGTGCACGAAATAAAGAACGGAATGCGGGTTGAGATCAATAATGTCTATGTAATACCTCCCAATACGAATCTTCATATAAGCAGCGGCAGGCTCATTCTGTCCGCTCAAAAAGACCCAAAGCATATGCCTATAGATTTGTTCCTGGAATCGCTCTCAAAAGAAAGCGCCATTACCGGGATAGGCATAGTTATGTCAGGCACCGGCGCGGACGGCTCAATCGGTATAGAAGCCCTGAAAACGGAAGGCGGAATAACTTTCGCGCAGGATGCTAAATCCTCCAAATTCGCGGACATGCCTTTAAACGCGGTAAAGACAGGTTTGATTGACTTTGTGCTTTCTCCCCAAAATATCGCGCGTGAATTAGACCGTATGAAGAGCCATCCTTTCCTGTCGCTCGTGAAGGCTCCGCCGCGCGAAGACAATGACATTTTCGGGAGCAAAGGGTTTAAGGCTATTCTTGAGCTTCTGCTTCGGAATAAGAAGATTGATATGACGGGCTATAAATTGCCGACTGTCAGAAGGCGTATCTTACGCCGCATGATCCTTGGAAAAACACGGAATATCAACGACTACGCGGTCTTGCTCGGCAGAAACAGCGTCGAGCTGGAGAATCTCTACCAGGAACTTCTCATAAATGTCACGGGTTTCTTCCGCGATCCGAAAGTATTCGCGGTGATTAGGAGCAAAATACTTCCCGCTGTTTTAAAGGAAAAGCAAAAAGACGAATCCCTGAGATTATGGGTCGCTGGCTGCTCCAGCGGCGAGGAAGCCTACTCGTACGCTATTTGCGTCCTGGAAGCCCTTTCAAAAAACAAAATTTCAAGGAGCGTTCAGATATTTGCCACCGATATTAATGAGAACAATGTGGAAAAAGCCAGGAGCGGCGTTTACAACAAAAATATTGAGCTTAGCGTTTCGCCCGAGAGGCTGAGGCGGTTTTTTGTAAAAGAAGGAAACACCTACAGGGTCTCCAAGCAGCTTCGGGAAATGTGCGTGTTCTCAGCCCAAAACATTTTCAGGGATCCGCCGTTTTCAAATATTGACCTGGTTAGCTGCCGCAATGTCCTCATCTACCTTGAGAGCGGCCTTCAGAAGCAGATCTTCAGGAATTTCTATTACGCGGTCAGGCCAAACGGGTATCTCGTTCTGGGAATGGCCGAATCAGTGGGCTCCTATTCCGGCGGTTTTGGCGCGGTGGACAAAAGGAGCAGGATATTTGTAAAAAAGTACAGGCCCGCGGCTCCCGAAGATTATTTCGCGCCAAGTTACAGGCTTCCGGAGAGAGCAATGAGCCTTGACGCGGACTCCCGCGAAAAAAGCGTGATGGCTCGCGCGCAAAGGACTGAAAGCCCTGAAGAAACTGTAAGCCGGGTTACCTTGAAGGAGTTCGCTCCGAACGGAGTTCTCATAGACAGCAATTTGGAGATAATATTCTTTAAGGGAGCGACAGGCAAGTACCTTGAAGCGACAACCGGAAAACCCAGCCAGAATGTATTAAAACTTGCCCGCCGCGGCATCTTTCTGCCTCTTCGCTCGGCTATCAGGAAGTCGGAAAAGACAAGGCGCGCGGTAAAAATACTCGCGGATAATCAAAACCCAGGCGGGCGTTCAGCCGTCGTTGAAATAACCGTAATTCCCGTAAGAACCGGCGCCAAAAAGACAGACGGGTTCATGGTGTATTTTTCCGACATTAAAACGGAAAATCCGGTGAAAGCGCTTCCGGGCGGCAGGCGGATAAGCGCCCGTGAAGAAAAGAAGGCGGTATTGCTGGAAAAAGAGCTGTCAGAGACCAGGGAATATCTGCAGGAAATAGTAGCCGAGCAGGAAAAGACAAAAGAAGAAATGACTATCGCGGGCGAAGAAATCCAGTCAAGCAATGAAGAACTTCAAAGCACAAACGAAGAGCTTGAGACTTCAAAAGAAGAACTGCAGTCCTCAAACGAAGAACTGATAACCTCCAACGCCGAATTGCAGAACCGCAGCGCCGAGGTTTCCGTCCTCAACAACGACCTTGCAAACCTGCTCAGCAGCATCAATATGCCGGTTGTCGTTTTGGGCTCTGATTACTGCATCCGCAGGATAACGGCGGAATGCAAATCCGTGCTGAATATCTCCTTCACAGATATCGGAAGAAGCATCGGCGACATAAAACTCACGCTTGATATTCCCGGCCTTGACGCAATTCTCGCGAAGGTGCTGAATACTCTCCATTCCGAAGAACTTGAAATTAAAGGAGCGAGGGACAAGTGGTATTCCGTGTTTTTCCGTCCTTACCGCACCCTTGAAAATGTTATAGACGGGGTGGTCCTGCTTTTTGTGGATATTTCGGCGGCAAAAAAGGCCCAGCTTCAGACGGCGCTCGCCAGAGAATCCTCGGAAAGCATTGTTGAGGCCATACAGGAATCTCTGCTGATATTGGACAAGGATATGAAAGTGGTTTCGGTAAATGATGTCTTTATTGAGACCTTTGAGGTAAACAGAAAGCAAACTGTCGGAAAGCGTGTTTATGACCTGGGCAACGGGCAGTGGGATATCCCCATACTTAGAAAACTGCTGAGCGACCTGATCTCCAAAAAAACGGTCTTTAGCGGCTACGAAATGATACATAAGTTTGAATCTATAGGAACTAAAGCAATGCTTGTCAGCGGCAGGATAACCTCGCAGGGACTAATCTTAATGACCATTATTGATATTACCAAACAAAAGGAACTTGACAGGCGGGGCGAGATAAGCGAAGAAAGGTTCAATGTCTTCACCAGGCATATATCCGATATCATTTGGATGCTGGACGAGAACTTCAGGTTTACGTATATTGGGGCGGGACAAAAAGACGCTTCAGATTTATTCGCGGGTAAGGTGCTGGGCGAAAGCTTCAGGTTCGCTCGCTCAGCCGCGGAAACAAAGTTCATGATTGCCGCGATGCGCAAGAAGTTTACCCTGGCAAAGTCCGGAAAGTTACGCGAGAGCGAATCCATTATATTTGAATACGCTTTGAAGCAGAAGGAAGGCGGCAGCAAGATCATTGAAACAAAAATATCGGTAATTCTGGACGGCCTGAACAAACCGATTGGATACGTGGGGATTTCCAGGAATATTTCAGAAAGGAGAAACCTTGAAGCTCAGCTTATCCAGTCCCAAAAGATGGAGGCAGTCGGCCAGCTTGCCGCGGGCGTTTCGCACGAGTTCAATAACCTGCTGACAATAATGCAGCTGAGTCTTGAAGAAGCTGCTTCCCTTAAAACGGAATCGGCATATGCGGAGATGGAAAAAAACCTTAAAGAATCTATCGCCCAGGCGGCCTTTATCGCGAGGCGGCTAAACGAGTTCGCGAAGCCGCATCCCGGAGCTGAAAACGGCGTTGATGTCTGCGCGTGCGTGGACGGCGCTCTCAAGATGATGGGCAATGATTTCAGAAGCAAGCTTGTGGAAGTCAGGGCCGAATATGGGCAGATTCCTGCGACAAGATTTGACAGGCAAATGTTCACTCAGGTTCTTTTAAACCTGTTTAGAAACTCGCAGCAGGCGATGCCGGAAGGCGGCGTTTTAACCGTAAAAGTATCCACGCTGGCAAAAAATGTCTGCATAACCGTCGAAGACACAGGGACGGGAATCGCAAAGGAAAACCTCGGGAAAATCTTCACGCCATTCTACACAACGAAGGGCGCCTTCGGCAGCGGAGAAACTCCGGGGGTTGGCCTCGGCCTCGCGGTAAGTTACTCAATATTGAAGAAAATGGGAGGCAGTATTTCTGTTGAAAGCGCTCCCGGTAAAGGCGCGAAGTTCACAATACTTCTCCCCTTGAAAGAAGCCGCGCGGCCGCAGGCTGCAAAGGCCGCACCAGCCGCGCCTGAAGCGGGGAAAACAAAAGGCAAGAGAATCCTTGTCTGTGACGATGAAGAACCGATACGGGTTTTGCTCTCTGAGATGCTGAGTCAATCCGGCCACGCAGTGGAAACCGCGAAAGACGGGATCTCCTGCCTGAAAGGGCTGGTGTCGTTCAAACCTGACATCCTGCTCCTTGACCTTATAATGCCCCAAACAAATATTGAAGAGCTCCTGAGGCGCATATCCGTGGCATATCCCGCGATGAAAAAGATAATTGTCACAGGAGCCGGGAATGCCGAGTTAAAGCATCTGGAGCCGGTCCTGGCAAGGTACGGAATAACAAAAGTCGTGACAAAACCCTTTGATATGAAAGCGCTTGAGAAGGAGATCTCCTCAGCGCTGCATTCTTAATGGGGACAGCGACTTTTTCACATCTGACAAGAATATTTCGCTGCATTCTTAATGGGGACAGCGACTTTTTCACATCTGACAAGAATATTTCGTTCCGATCTTCTTTGTCTTGAGTACGATTCCTCCCAAATGTATAATTAACTTTAAAATCGTTAGGAATATTAGCGAGGGATTGTGCCGAGGATAAGA
>CAIWRR010000155.1 GCA_903915125.1 Candidatus Firestoneibacteriota bacterium
AGTAACTAATAAGGAATGATGATAAGAAGGTTGGAGGGTTGGATGCTTAAAAAACGGCAATAACTAACCCTCTAAACATCCAACCGTCCAAGCATCAAAACGGAGTGATTTTATGAAAAAGTTTATTTTTATCACCGGGGGGGCGAGGAGCGGCAAGTCCGCGTTCTCGGAAGCTGCGGCAAAAACGCTCGGTAAAGACCTTGTCTATATAGCCACTATGGAGCCTCTTGACGGGGAGATGAAGCAGCGCATCAGGAAGCATATAAGCCGGAGAGGCCGCGAGTGGAAGACAATAGAAGAACCTTTGCGGGTTGTTGAAACTCTGAAAAAAAATGACAGGCAGGGAAGGGTCTTTTTGCTCGATTGCCTGACTCTTTTTATTAGCAATCACCTGCTGAAGGGAGCCTCCGCCGGAGCCCTGGAGAAAAAAGCGAAGGCGCTCGCGGGCTTCTGCAAGTCCTGCAAGGCGTCGGTGGTTATTGTCTCAAACGAAGTCGGAATGGGGCTGGTGCCGGACAATCCGCTCGGCAGAAAATTCCGCGACGCCCAGGGAACAGCGAATAAGATAATGGCAGCAAAAGCGGAAGAGGTGTATTTTTTAGTATCGGGGATAGCGATAAAAATTAAAAGTTAATAACGTTCTTAACGTTCATAACGTAAAGCAGCACAGCCGGCGGTTGCCTTACGTTATAAACCTTATAAACGTTACAAACGTTATAAACGACTATTTTTTGAGGGGGTTATTTGCTTAAACGAATGTTACTTTCGATCCAATTCCTTACCCGCCTTCCCGTTATTGTTCCGGGGGAAGCGGATGAGGCGGATATCGCGGGCTCGGCGGTTTTTTTTCCGCTTGCGGGCCTTTTAATAGCGGGTATTCTGACCGGAGCCTACTTCCTGCTCTTCTCGGTTCTCCCGGCCTTTGTCGTTTCGGTGCTGATGCTTTTCATCTATATGATACTGACCGGCTCGCTTCACTTTGACGGGTTTGCCGATACGGTTGACGGTTTCTACGGCGGCAGGGACAAAGAAGGAATATTAAAAATAATGGATGACAGCCGAATTGGAGCCATAGGCGCTATCTGGCTTTTTATGGCCATACTGCTGTTTATCGCGCTTTTCACATACCTGGCAAAAGAACTTGTGCCCGCAATCATCTCGGCGGTGGTGCTCGGCAGGACCGGCGCCGTGCTCCTTATGTATCTTTCCCAGCCGGCAAAGAAAACGGGACTGGCGAACCTGTTCTGCGGAAAAATAACCTTTTTGCACGCGCTCTGCGCGTACCTGCTTGGCGCGGGAATTTGCGCGGCGCTCGGCTGGAAGGCTGTTGCGAGCCTCTTTATTGTGACCCTGCTTTCCATACTCGCGGCGAAATACTTTCAAAAAAAACTTGGCGGCATAACCGGCGATACCATCGGTTTTTCCATAGTATTATTCGAAGCGTCAGTGCTTGTCTACTGGCTTGTAAAAATAGCGTAAGAAAATACTGTCCCGGAGGGAAAATGAAAAAGTTATTACCGCTCGTCCTGTTCCTTGTTGTTGCGGCCTTGAATGCCGGGGAGGCGCTTAAGGAAGCCGAAAAAAGCGTTTCCGCGGACAAGGTTTTCTCGCTTGACGAGGTTGTCGTTACCGGCACCAAGACCGAAAAATATCTTAGAGATGAGCCCGGAAGCGTGGAGCTCGTGACGCATGATAAGGTAAAAGCCAGCAGCAACGCGGGAGAGGCGGCGTCTGCCGTTTCCGGCGTGGATGTGGGGCAAAACGGAGCTCTGGGGCAGACGCAAAATATGCTTATACGGGGAGTTGCGTCGGAAGGAACGCTGATACTTCTCGACGGCATCCCGCTCAACGGAAGTTATTCCGGACTGGTGGATTTTTCCTCGCTCGCGCTTGATAACATTGACAGGATAGAAATAATGAAAGGCCCCGCCTCCTCGCTTTACGGAGCAAACGCGGTGGGCGGCGTGGTAAACCTTATTACAAAATCAAAAGCCGGAAAGCCTGAAGTGACGCTCGGCGAAAAGTACGGGAGCTTCAATACCCACGACCTGGAGCTCGGAGTTTCCGGAAAACTTAATCTATTAAGTGTTAATATCGGCGGCAGCTACAAGCACACGGACGGCGCGAGGCCAAACAGCTCGTTTGACGCCTATAACGCGAACGGAAAGGTAGCATACGAATTTATCAAAGGCAGCACGCTGGCCCTGACCGGAGGCTATTACAACGACAAGCTAGGCGCGCCCGGGCCGGCCGGCGCCGCTTCGCTGACCGACAGGCAGGAAGACCTGCGCTACTTCGGAAATATTGAAACAAGCCTCGCTCTTGCAGAAGACATGAACTTCAAGGTGAATTTATACGCGTGCAGCACGAGCCAGAACTTTTACTCCGCGTCGGCCACGACGAGCACGGAAATAAATTATGATCTCAACGCCCAGTACTCCTATGACCTTGCCGGAATAAACGTGCTTACTTTTGGCGCCAGGTACAGGAACAACACGCTCACGCAAAACCTCATAGGACAGAAAGAATCGACAACAAAATCCGTCTTCGCGCAGGATGTGCTTGACATGCTCGGCAATTTTATCTTCACGCCTTCCATAAGGCTTGACAGCGACAGCGGTTACGGGGATACCTGGAACCCGCAGGCCTCGCTGGTATATAACCTTGACGACGGGCTGCAGCTGAAAGGCTCAATCGGCACCTCCTTCCGCGCCCCAAATTTTTCGGAACTTTACTGGCCTCTTGATTCCTGGGGCAATGTTGGCAACTCCGCGCTTAAACCGGAAAAGGCAACCTCCTATGACTTCGGCGTAAGCTACGAAGCTTCCGGCGCCCTTTTTGCGAGGGCAACATATTTCCAGAACAATATCACGGATATGATCCAGTGGTCGCTTGACCCCACGACCTTCTCTTTTACGCCGCTGAACGTGGGAAAGGCTGTGACTTACGGAATGGAAACCGAAATAAAGCTGCGCCCTGCCGCTTTCGCGGAACTCTCGCTGAACTATACCTGGCTCTCGGCGAAAGATACCGGAACGGGAAAGGACCTTTACTACAGGCCGAAGAACAAGGTGAACGCAGGGTTAAAGCTTAAACCTTCAATTTTCACCATAGACCTGAACACGGAGTATTATGACCTCCGCACGGGAGTTGACGCGCTTACCTTTACTGACGTAAATCTTCCCGCGGTCATCGTTTCTTCGGCGAGAATAGCGGCAAAGGTGGCGGAAGAAAGCGAACTATATGCCGGCGTCAGCAATCTTGAAGACGCGCGTTACGAGCTGAGAAGCGGCTACCCGATGCCCGGAAGGACCTACTATTGCGGGGTGAATTACAAATTCTAATGGCAAAGAGCGCTGCCGGCGCGCGCCGGCAGGGACATATCATATTTCAGGGCAAGGGGCGGGAGGAAAGGGCGGGTTTTTTTGGCGTTTTCCTGGCCGGTTCACTCGTATTTCATCTTTTATTGTACGCGGTTCTCTTATTTCTTGAGCCGGCGGGGCATCACCGCAGCGTTCAGCTCATTGAGGTCGCGTTCGCTTACAGGGGCGCTCCGTCCGTTCCAGCGGCAAAAATGCAAAACGTTTCCGCCGCGCCCGACGGGCTCGCGAATAATCCCGAAACGCCCGCTAAAGAAGAAGCGCGGCCCGCCCCGGCGATTCAAACAAAGACGGAAGGAATTGCGGGCGGGGAGGGCGTCGCATCCGGCTCCGGAACATATATTGACGACGCATTCGCTTTATGGATCGCGGGAATACAGCAGAGAATTTCCTCCCTGTTGTCTTATCCGAGGCTCGCCAGGGAGAACGGCATAGAGGGAACCGCGGTTGTCCGTTTTGCCGTCGATGGCGCTGGCAGGGTGACGAGTACGCAGCTGGTAAATTCCTCCGGAAGCAACTTGCTTGACGCGGAGGCGGTAAGGGTTGTCAGGCGCGCTTCTCCTTTTCCGGCCCCGGCCGGCACGGAGAGCAAGTATTTTTCAATTCCGGTGACCTTCACGTTAAAATGAAACTTTACCCGTTTACCATTGACTTTTATTCAAAAGTTGCTATACTTTTTGTACAAATAGATTATTCAATGAAACAGGAGGGACTAAAAGATTGAAATCGCTCGGAAGGCACGTTCTGGCAGAAATGTACGAATGCGACGCGGATATCTTAAATGACCATGAAAAAGTTGAAGATATCCTTATAGACGGCGCCAAGGAAGCCAAAGCCACCATAATTGAAAGCGTTTTCCACAAGTTCAATCCCTACGGTGTTTCAGGGGTTGTAGTCATACAGGAGTCCCACTTTACGATCCATACCTGGCCGGAATACGGCTACGCGGCGCTCGACTGTTTTACCTGCGGGGAAGAGATAAACCCCTGGGTGGCATTTGAACATATAGCAAAAAAGCTCAAGTCCAAGAACCATACCACAATGGAGATAAACAGGGGCACGCTTAACCTCAAGAACAAGGAACTTACGCATAAACCGATGAAAGGCTGAGAGCACTTTCAGCGCAACGCCGCCGGCTTAACGCCGGCTTTTTTTTTGGCGGAAAGCGCGGGAAATACATATTGCATTTACCTACCTATTGTGTTATATTTTCCGAAACATTAGGGTTTTTGCGCCGGTTTTACGGGCGCGAAGCCGGGTTTAATGGCTTGAAAACGCGCGGCGTCGCGCGTCAGGGCCGGGAGAAACCTTGGAATACTCAGAGCGACAGTTAAGGACCCCGCTTTTCACCGCGGTCGTTAACTATGCCATGCAGAAAAAAATATCCTTCCACACTCCGGGACACAAACACGGCGACGGCATCCCGAAAATGTTCCGCGACTTTGTGGGCTCCAGGATATTTGACATAGACCTTACCCTGCTGGAGGAAGTTGATTCACTGCAGGATCCGAAGACGGTCATAAAAGAAGCGCAGAAACTCGCGGCCGAAGCCTACGGCGCGGATTACTCCTTCTTTCTGGTAAACGGCACAACCATCGGGAACCAGGCGATGATACTTTCCGTAATCAAACCAGGCGAAAAGCTGATAGTTCCGAGGAACGCGCACAAGTCGGTGCTCTCGGGGGTAATTCTTTCGGGCGCGGTGCCGGTCTATGTTTATCCTAAATACGACCAGGAACTCGGAGTCATCTGCAACGTTACTCCGAAGCAGATAGAAGAAAAAATACTGGAGAACCCGGATGTAAAAGCCATACTCGTGACGAGCCCGACCTATAACGGGATTGCCACGGATATCAGGGAAATAGTCCGCGTCGCGCACCAGTACAAAAAAATCCTGCTGGTGGACGAAGCCCACGGTCCGCACCTGAAGTTTCACCCGGACCTTCCGCTCTCGGCAATGGAAGGCGGGGCAGATATGTGCGTCCAGAGCACGCACAAAATTATCTCGGGGATGACACAGGCGTCCATGATGCACGCGAGAAAGACCGTGGATATCCTAAAATTAAAGAGAATTTTGCAGCTTCTGCACACGACCAGCCCTTCATATATATTGATGGCGTCTCTGGATGTGGCGAGAATGCAGATGGCGACGGAAGGAAGGGCAATCCTTTCCAAAGTTATCACCCTGGCTAACCTCGCGAGGACGGAGATAATCCAGGCCGGACTCGGCTGTTTCGGGAAGGAAGCTGTCGGCAGGGAAGGCATCTACGACGTGGATGTAACCAAGCTGACGATTGATACCCGGGCCGCGGGCAATTCAGGTTACGAGGTCGCCAAGATATTAAACAAAAAATACGGCGTGCAGATAGAATTCGCGGCGCCGACCAACGTGCTTGCTATTATGAGCCTCGGCAACACGAAAGAGGATATAAACCGGCTGGTAAAAGCGCTAAAAGAGATAAAGAAGACCTTTACGCCGAACGAAGATCTGATAAAGAAGATTAATTCGGTTAAAGCCCCTGAGCAGGAATCGGAGGTTGTGCTGACCCCGCGCGAGGCGGCATTCTCGGTGACAAAAAAGATTCCTTTTAAAGACGCCATCGGAATGGTGAGCGCGGAGCTTATCTGCCCCTACCCGCCGGGAATACCGGTGCTGGCCCCGGGCGAGAGGATAACTAAAGAGGTATTTGAGTACCTTGTTTACCTGAAAAACCTGGGAAATATGATAAACGGCCAGGACGATAAGACTCTCCAGACGGTCAAAGTTGTTGCGGAGAGCAGGCCGGAGAACGGCCATGGCCTGTTCGAAGCCGAGAAAAAAATATTGCAACCGAAAAAAAATTAACAGGATGCGCTGTTTCGCGTCCGGACTGAAGGAGGAACCTACAGGTGCTTTACTGTTGCGAAGAATGTCAGAGCTATGAACTGTGCAGCGAATCCGGGACTCTGTTGGAAGGCTGCTGCAAGGAATGCTTCTATTTTGAGGAATGTCACGGTGAGGAGGGAGATAATGAAGAAGACGACGAATAAAAAGGCCGGCCACGGCAAAAAGGCTGCTAAAAATAAAAAGACAAAGAAAGTTAAAGCGGTAAGAATTCCCAAGGCTGGGCGCAAAGTCAGAAAACTGTCAAAATCCGATATCAAGCGTTACCTGTCAGTCTTGAACGAGAAGAAAAAGAATGTCCTTGAGGAGTTAAATAAGCACCTCGACGACGGCAAAAAAATAGAGTTCAATGAGGTAAAAGATTCGGTCGACTTAGCTACCGATACTTATGACACGGAATTCCTTCACAACCTCTCCGATACCGAAAAAATGATCCTGGAAGAGATTGACCATGCGATAGAAAAAGCCGAAAAAGGCGATTACGGCGCCTGTGAAACCTGCGGCAAGCCGATCAGCAAGGAAAGGCTTGAAGCTTTGCCTTTCTCAAAGAACTGCATAACGTGCCAGACGAAAAAAGAGATATAACTCCGGAACTGTATATTGTAGACGGTAACTCCTACGCCTACAGGTCTTACTATGCCATAAAGAACCTGACCACCTCAAAGGGCAAACCCGTGAACGCGGTATTCGGGTTTGCCCGTTTACTTTTTAAGATACATAAGACAGTCAAGCCCGCCTACGCGGCAGTTGCATTTGACACCAAGCACAAAACCTTCCGTCACGAGGCGCTCAAGGAATACAAAGCCGAGCGCCAGCCGGCCCCCGAAGACCTGATAGAGCAGATGAAAGAAATCAAGGAGATGCTCTCCGTTTTCGGCATCAAAGCGCTGGAGCTTCCCGGGTACGAAGCGGACGACATACTTATGCTGCTTTCGGAAAAGGCAAAGAAGGCCGGGATCAAGACCACAATACTGACCGGCGACAAGGATATGCTGCAGCTTGTGGACGACGGCAGGGTCAGGGTGGAAAGCGTGAACAAGGACGGCTACTATTACGACGCCGCGAAAGTTAAAGAAAAGTACGGAGTAACTCCAAAGCAAATGATAGATTACCTCGCTCTGGCGGGAGACGCTTCGGACAACATCCCCGGCGTGCCGGGCATCGGCGAAAAGACCGCTTCCGCTCTGCTTGAGAAATATCACAGCCTCGACGGAGTTCTAGAGAACGCGGCAAAGATAGAAAAGGAAGGACTGCGGAACCGCCTGCTGGATAATAAGGAAACGGCACTGCTTTCGCGTAAACTCGCGACCCTGGTACAGCCTCCTCTGGAACTTGAAATTAACGACCTGGTTCTCAGGAATCCGGATACTCCCAAATTAATAGAATTCCTGAAAGAGCGTGAATTTATGAGCATGCTCCGCGAGGCGAAAGAAGCCTTCGGCGGGGGAAGCGCTTTTGAGGGCGGGCTTTTTGAGCAGGAACCTGAATTTGAGACAAGGGAAAAGATAGAAGTGACGGGCGAAAAAGAACTTGAAGCCGCCGAGAAGGAACTGAAGGGAACGGTGAATATCATGCTTTGCGGGGGGAAAATATTATTGTCCTCCTCGGAAGAGAGGTACTTTTCCTTTGAACCGTCTTTCAAAGGGCTCGCCGGGCTGCTTGAAGGAAAGAGGGCTGTGAGTTTCGGCTACAAAGACTGCTGGCTGGAGCTTCACAGGCAGAGTATTGTTCCGCCGCCGCTGGAGTACGACTGCTATATAGCCGCCTACCTGCTTAATCCCGACAAGGCCAACTACGGCGCCCCGCAAATAATCAACGCCATGCTGAACCTTGAGCCCGACGAAGCGTCGTCGGTCTGCTTCCTGGGGAGGCTTCAGTCCGCGCTCTCGGGAGAGATAGAAAAGAGGGGGCTGGATAAGCTTTTGCACGAGGTGGAACTTCCGCTTATTCCGGTGCTCGGCGGGATGGAAGCCGCGGGCATCAAGCTTGACCTTCCGCTCCTAAAGAAAATCTCGGCGAAGCTGGAGGTAAAGCTTGAAGAGCTTGTCAAGCGCATCTACCTGCTCGCGGGCGAAGAGTTCAACATCAACTCGCCCCAGCAGCTCTCAAAGATTCTTTTTGAGAAACTCAAACTCCCGGTGGTGAAAAAGACAAAAACGGGCGCTTCAACGGATGTCGAAGTGCTTGAAGAACTCTCGGCGAAGTCCGAACTTCCCGCGGCCCTGCTGGATTACAGGCAGATTTCAAAACTTAAGAACACCTACATTGACGCCCTGCCGGAACTCGCGGATAAAAAAACGCACAAGGTCCACACTCATTACAACCAGGCGGGGACAGGCACCGGAAGGCTTTCAAGTTTGAATCCCAACCTGCAGAACATTCCCATCAGGTCGGAGCTTGGCAGGGAAATTCGTAAAGCCTTTATCCCGTCGGAGAAGGGCTGGAGGATAGTGGCGGCGGATTATTCCCAGATAGAACTTCGCATTCTCGCGCATTTTTCCGAAGATAAAAACCTTATCCGCGCTTTCAAGGAAGACGCCGACATTCACACCAGGACGGCCATGGAAATCTTTGACATGGCGGAGGAGATGGTTACCTCAGACGAGAGAAGGGTGGCGAAGACTGTCAACTTCGGGATAATTTACGGCATAACACCGTTTGGCCTTTCAAGGCAGTTAAAGATACCCGCGGGGCAGGCGAAAAAGTACATAGACAGTTATTTCACAAAATACCCGCTGGTAAAGCAATTTATGACGGGGGCCGCGGAGAAGGCGAGAAAGCTGGGCTTTGCCGAAACCTTACTCGGCCGCCGCAGGTATATCCCCGATATCAACAGCAAAAATAAGACTATCGCGGAAGGCGCGGCCAGGGTTGCCATAAACATGCCGGTCCAGGGTTCGGCTTCTGATATAATAAAGCTGGCGATGCTTCGGGTCGCGGAACGCCTGGCAAAGGAGAAGTTTGAAGGGAGAATGCTCCTGCAGGTGCACGACGAGCTGGTATTTGAATGCCCGGCTTCGGAAGAGAAGCAGTTAATCGCGGCGGTGAAGCACGAAATGGAAAATGTCGTGTCTCTTAAAGTTCCGCTCAAGGTTGACATTGAATCGGGAGACAACTGGGGTGAGTAGAAAAGTCATTGCCATAACCGGCGGGGTCGCGACAGGGAAATCCACCGTCACCGGTATTTTTGAGAAGCTCGGCGGCTTCGTGATTTCCGCGGATGAAGTCGGACACGAGGTTATAAAGAAAGGAAAGCCGGCCTACCGGAAGATAATAAAAGCGTTCGGCAGGGCTTTTCTTGACGGGCACGGCGAAATAATCAGGCGGGAGCTCGGGAAGGTCGTCTTCGGACGCGCGTCAAGGGTGAAGAAACTCAACGGAATAACGCATCCCGAGATAATCAGGCATATAAAGAAAGAGATTAAAAAAGGCGCGAGGGGCGGGAAGTTCATTGTCCTTGAAGCGCCGCTTTTGTTTGAGGCGAAGCTGGAGAAACTTGCAGGCGCTGTTGTGACCGTCTACGCCTGCAGAAACAGCCAGCTTAAGCGCCTGGAGGCAAAAGGCTACAACCGCGGGGACGCTGTCGCCAGAATAGAAGCGCAGATGCCGCTCCCGGAAAAGATGCTGAGGTCGCAATACGTGATATTCAACACGGGGGCAAAGAAGAACCTGCTTCCGCAGGCGCGCACGATAATTAAAAAAGAATTTAAAAATGCTTGATGACACCGATTTGGAGCAATGCCGCCGATAATACTCAGGGCCTATCGGTGTCATCACCCTATCGTTTCAGCAGCCGATTTAACTCTTTCTTCAACTGCCCAGCATCCCTGAAATGCACCGCGTGAAGGCCGAGCAGTTCCGCGGCCTCCGCGAGTTCCGGAAAATCATCAACATATACGCATTCCTCTTTCTTCAGGCCCAATCGCTTTACAGCTTCCATATATATGCGGGGATGCGGCTTCATAACGCCGGTTTTGTAGGAAAGGACGGTCTCTTCAAAGAAGCGGAGAAAAGGAAAGCGGTTTTTGCACCATTCATAGTGAAGTACATTTGTGTTGGAGAGCAGGCAAAATCTAACCCCTCTCTTTTTCAGGGAAGCATAAAGTTTAACCGTATCCTTTTTCAACGAAAATATATCCGAGAAGACACGCTTAAATTCGGCAAAAGGCATCTTTAACCCCGTGCCCCGGCGGATATGTTCATAAAGCGCTTTTGGAGTAAGCCTGCCCGTGTCAAACTTTGTATCCATCTTTGACATATAGATGAAATCGTACATTTCCTTTTCGGTCAGGGCGCTCTTTTGGGAAAGCAGGCGCGTGCTTTTGTGGTGGTCGTAGTCAACGACTACTTTGCCGAGGTCTGAGATAATAGCTTTTATCATAATGCTCTCCAAGAAAGACTAAGTTTGATGACACCGATTAGGAAACGATTTCACCGATAGACCATTTTACGCATGAAAACTGTCTGCGCGCATTGTGAGGATTATACCATGTCAGGCTTTATCGGTGTAATCAACTTTTTATCGGCGTGATCGGACAAGCCTTTCAGGTTTTGTATTGAATAGTCAGAAAGTTAATGATAATATCACACAAGTATCGCGCGCGCGGCGGATTTCGCCGCAAAGGAGCAATAATGGCAAACGAAACCATCTTCAAAAGGTACGAGGGCAATCCCATCATTAAGCCGGAAGACGTAAAGAACGCCAACAGCGTTTTTAATTCGGCCGTGGTCAAATTCAAAAAGGGCTACGCCGGGGTCTTCCGCGTGGACACCACAAGAATGTTCAGCGAGCTGCATGCCGGCTGGAGCGATGACGGCATCAACTGGAAGATTGAAGACAAGCAGATAGATATGAAAGGGAACACCTCAAAAAACTACAAGACCGCGTCCTGCTATGACCCGAGGGTTGTGCTGATTGACGGGACTTACTATGTGACCTGGTGCTATTACCCGGCAGGAATTTCCTGCCACATAGGCGTCGCCAAGACAAAAGATTTTAAGACCTTCTATCAGATCACGGAGATAATGCTTCCTTACAATAGAAACGCGGTTTTGTTTGAAGGTAAGATAAACGGCAAGTTTGCCTGCCTCAACCGCCCGAGCGATCCTTTCCATACCTCCTTTGGAGAAGTTTTCTACGCGGAAAGTGATGATCTCATCCACTGGGGCAACCATAAATATGTGTTCGGCGCGCTGGGCGGCTGGCAGAGGTCAAAGGTCGGGCCCGGCCCGGCTCCGATAAAGATAAAAGAGGGCTGGTTGATGATCTATCACGGCGTCCGTATAACCTGCAGCGGATATATTTACTGCATGGGCGGCGCCATACTTGACGGCAAAGAGCCGTGGAAGGTGAAATACAGAGCGCGCCCGTATCTGCTCGCTCCTTCAACCCAGTATGAAATGGTCGGGGATGTGCCGAATGTGATTTTCCCCTGCGCTATTCTGCACGATAAGAAATCCGATAAAGTCAGCGTCTACTACGGCGCGGCGGATACGGTAGTC
>CAIWRR010000156.1 GCA_903915125.1 Candidatus Firestoneibacteriota bacterium
GCAACATTCAATGTGGAAGTGCAACACCCGCATTAAACACCTGTAAAGGTGTTTTGAAACAAAGTTTCTTGCGAGGGGTGTTATTCATGATTCTTTCAACCCTCTTGATTGCTTTGTTCGTAATAGTATCAAAATTTGTCTTTTTTGGAAAGAACCTTCTAAACCGGGACAAAGTATTTTCAACGGTTGCTTTCTCCCAGCTATGATAAGGTTCACAGAAATATGTCTTAACACCGAGAGTCTTTGCTATCTGCTCGTGCTCGATATTCTCTCGGCCATTATCAAATGTCATTGTGTCGAGCATGTGGTTCGGATATCTGCACAGCATTTTGTTGATTGCTATGCGGAAAGTCTTACTGGTTCTTTTCTCGACCTTGTTTAGTTTTACCAGTAGACTTTTCTTTTCGACTGCTATTACTACTTTGGCTCCTTTGCCCGTGATACCGGCAGTGTCAGCTTCCCACTGCCCATAAGGCTCGAGCCCTTTTGTATATGTCGGCCGCTCTTTGATTGAAACTCTATTTGGTATATGGAGTTTTCTGTGCTTGTGCGAATGCCATCGATGATACCGTATCCTGTGGCTTCTGGCCAAGTATGGCACGAGATTAAAGTTTTTCCTCGTAGCGCTTGCATAGATATACTGATAGATTGCTTCTGCGCTGATGATAGTCTTCTTGCCATTTGCCCGCAGATACCCGGATATCTGTTCGGGAGATCTGCCTTTCTTCAGATGCCGGATTACCAGGCTTCTGAGGTTATGGTTTTTCAGCCTTGGTCGTTTACCGGCCTTGCGCTTTCGGTCTTTTGCTCTACTATGAGCCCGATTAGCAAGGTATGAACCAAACTTGGGAGAACTGTTTCGCTTAAGCTCCCTGCTAATGGAAGACTTGTTTCGGCCCAAGGACACTGCTATTCTTGAGATACTTAGGCCTTGATTGTGATACGCACATAGCAAATCTCGATCTTCGATACTGAAGTGCTTATATTGCTTTTTCATAGACACTTAGGTTAACATAACCTCCTAAGTGTTGCACTTCCTTATTGAACTTGTGACTTTACAAAC
This sequence comes from Candidatus Firestoneibacteriota bacterium, assembly GCA_903915125.1. Lineage (GTDB taxonomy): Bacteria > Oederibacteriota > D2-FULL-39-29 > D2-FULL-39-29 > CAIOVX01 > CAIOVX01. The sequence continues at coordinate 1,064 of CAIWRR010000156.1, forward strand.
TTTCAGACTATGATGTCTTTACTACTATGCTATTGATTACATCCCCCGCCTCATTTATCCTGTCTGCCGCGTTGGAAAGATGGCGGTAGATTTCTCTCATTTTGAGCATGTGAATTATATCCGGTCCTTTGAAAAGCTCGACGAGCGCGTCACGGTAAATAGTCTCCATTTCGTTCTCTATCTTTTTTGCCTGAACCGCGTGTTCCATCGCAACCCCGGGATTTCTTTCAAGCCGTTCCATCGCCGAGAGTATCTCTCCGGAACCGGCGGCCAAACACCCTGAGAGCTTTAGAAGGTAAGCGTCCGGCTTTAAACCAAAGACTTCAAGTTCCTCAACCGTGGATTTACCGTAATCCATAATATCATCTATTGTCTTGGACATCGCGTATAAATCTTCCCTGTCTATCGGGGTCGCGAAAGTCTTGTTCAGTTCATCCAGGAGCAGCCTGCGTTTCTCTTCAGCCTCCCTTTGAAGCGTGAAGACCTTCCCCGCGTTTACTTTGTTCTGGTCTTCAAGGTAATTCTTAAGGGCGCAAATGCCGTCATGGACAACCTTCATGGAATCAATGAGCAGGAAAAAGAAATCAGCCCTGCCTTTCCGAAAGAATTCGAGCATTTGGCCTCCAAAGGTATTTTACAGCGGAAACTCCATCTTGGCAACAATAAACCCTTCTATTTAAGATTGCGAATAAGAAAATGGATTCCCGCCCCGAGGAGCGCGCAGGCGGGGAGGGTTATTACCCACGCCTTTAGGATTTCCCAGACCAAGGACCAGTGGACCTTGCTTACCCTGTCGGCGGAACCGGAACCGAAGACGGAGGAACTTACTACATGAGTCGTGCTGACCGGGCCGCCTACCAATGCCGCGGCGAGGATTACCAGACTTGAAGAGAGCTGGATGGCAAAACCGTGAACGGGCCTTACTTTGAATATCTTAAAACCCATTGTCTTCATTATGCGAAAGCCCCCGAAAGATATTCCAAGGGCCATCGCCACAGAGCAGGCAATCATCACCCAGGGCGGAATGGAGGCAAACCCTTCCCACTTCCCGTACATTATAAGCCCCATCGTGATTATGCCCATAGTCTTCTGGGCGTCATTGCCGCCGTGCGAAATGGCAAGGAAGGCCGAGCTCGCTATCTGGGCGCGCTTGAAGACATAGTTTATTTTGGGAGTCGCGTTCTGCAGGGCAAAGAAGAGGAATTTTGTGACAAGGAAGCCGGCGATAAAACCGATTAACGGCGAAGTAAAAAGAACAATCATTACCTTCATTATGCCCGCCGCCTGCAGTTTCGCCGGACCGGCGGAAACAACCACCGCGCCGATGATTCCGCCTATAAGCGCGTGCGAGGAGCTGGAGGGTATCCCGAAGAACCAGGTGGCTATGTTCCAGATAATTGCCGTGGACATAGCCGCAAGCACAACCGTGATGGTCAGGGCCTTAGGGTCGGCAATGCCTCCCCCGATGGTCTGGGCGACAGCTATGCCGACGATGAAAGGCCCGCAGAACTCCGCAACGGTGGCAAGAATAAGCGCGGCTCTCGCGGACATCGCCCTTGAAGAGACAATGGTCGCCACGATATTCGCGCTGTCGTGAAAACCGTTTAAAAAATCAAACGCGAGGGACAGGACTATTAGGGTTATGAGCAGGAGCGCCATAAGCTTCCTTTTGGCCGTTGCCTTCTACAAACCCAACGACGGCTCCGCGTTAAGGCTGAGATCCGCAAATTGTTTCCGAAGGAATTTTTGGTAACCTATATAGGCGATCATCGCGCCGTTATCGGTGCAGAGCTTGAATTCAGGAAAGTATACTTTGACATCCTGCTGAGCAAACATTTTTGTAAACTCCTCCCTGAGCGTCCTGTTCGCTATGACGCCCCCGCCGAGAACAACTTCGCGAATTCCGGTTAACACTGCGACATCCAGCGTCTTGTCAAGCAGCGTGGCGGCCACGGTATTCTGGAAAGAAGCGCAGAGTTCCGGCTTGGCTGTCTCCGGGTGCTCTCTCATATGCGTCATTACCGCGGTCTTTAATCCCGAGAAGGAAAAATCATTGCTGCCGTCCTTCATCACGGCTTTTGGAAGTTTGAAAGTTTTTTTCGCGGACTTCGCCAGCTCTTCAACCTTCGGCCCTCCAGGGTATCCCAGTTCAAGGAGTTTCGCGACCTTATCAAAGGCCTCGCCGCAGGCGTCATCCCTCGTGCGCCCTATTATTTCGTAGCGTCCGAATTCCCGCACCAGCACCAGTTCGGTATGCCCGCCCGAGACTATGAGCGAAAGAAAAGGAAAGCCGATTTTGTGTTCAAGGAAAGCGGCAAAAAGATGGGCTTCAAGGTGGTTTACCCCGATAAGCGGAATTTCTTTTGCCATGGCTATGGCCTTCGCGGTTTCGATGCCCACCAGCAGAGACCCTGCAAGCCCGGGGCCGTAAGTGACGGCAACGCCGTCTATATCAGCCAGCGAAACCTTTGCCTCTTTCAGCGCGGAGTCTATAATATAGTAGATGTTTTCAAGGTGATGCCTTGAGGCAAGCTCAGGAACCACCCCGCCGTACTTTTCGTGAATCTTTACCTGCGAGCCGACGACATTTGAGAGCACCTCCGCTCCGTTTTTTACGACCGAAGCGCCGGTATCGTCGCAGGAGGATTCAATTCCGAGGATTAAAACGGCTTCAGCCACGCGTTATCTTCTCCATTCCGTTCATATAGGGACGGAGCGCTTCGGGAACAACGACATCGCCGGTATCCGTCTGGTAATTTTCCATAACGGCGGCGAGAGTCCTGCCAACCGCGAGGGCCGAACCGTTCAGCGTGTGGACAAACTCAGCTCCCTTCCCGCCTTTCCGCTTAAACTTTATGTTCGCCCTTCTTGCCTGGAAATCAGTGCAGTTGCTGCAGGAAGAAATTTCTTTGTAGCAATTAAGCCCGGGCATACAGACTTCTATGTCATAGGTCTTGGCGGAGGCAAAGCCCATATCCCCGGTGCAAAGCTGTATTACCCTGTAGGGCAATTTGAGCAACTTCAGTATCTCTTCCGCGTCAAGGAGCATTGACTCAAGCTCATTGAACGAATTTTCGGGCGCGGTGAACTTGAAGAGTTCGACCTTGTCAAACTGGTGAACCCTGATCATGCCCTTCATATCTTTGCCGTAGGTGCCTGCTTCGCGGCGGAAACACGCGGAATAGCCGGTATACTTGAAAGGCAGGGCTGCTTCGTCTATGGTTTCATCGCGGTGCATATTTGTAAGAGGGACTTCCGAAGTTGGAATAAGATAAAGATCGTCCTCGGCGCACTTGTAGGCCTGCTCGGCAAACTTCGGAAGCTGTCCCGACGCGGTCATGCTCTTTCCTTTCACCAGAAACGGCGGATAAAATTCCGTGTAGCCGCGGCCGACCGCCGTGTTTGCCATGAAATTTATCAGAGCGCGGGATAACATCGCGCCGTATTTTTTAAGGATTACGAACCTGGACTCTGAGATCTTCACCGCCCTTTCAAAATCCATCATGCCGAGAGTTTCGCCAAGCTCCCAGTGGGGGCGCGGCTTAAAGGAGAAGACCGGGACCTCTCCGGACTTTTTTATTTCCGGATTATCTTTCTCGTCTTTTCCTTTAGGAACGCTCTTATCCGGAATATTCGGAAGCACCAACATCGCTTCGTTGAAATTTGCTCCGGCTTCCGCCGCCTGTGTTTCAAGCGCGGCGATTTCAACATTCATTGCCGTGACCTTTGCCATAAGCTCGGCCGCGTCTTTCTTGTCTCTCTTTAATTTGCCTATTTCCTCGGAAAGCTTGTTCTTGGCCGACTTTTTCAGCTCTAATTCGGTGATATATTTCCTTCTCTCAACATCTATGGCGAGTATGGCGTCAACATCGATATTCTGGTTCCTGTTCCGGAAAGCCTCTTTCACGGCTTCCGGGTTCTCTCTTAACAGTTTTGCGTCAAGCATAAATACCTTCCTTTTTAAAGAGTAGTACAGCTTATTATTTTGATATTATAGCAGATGAAACCACATAATAACAGCGCGCGGCCTGAAAACAATTACGCAGATTCAGGAAGTACGATTACGCGGATAGGAGAGCTCTATAATCTGCGTAATCTCTTTTCCTAATCCGCGCAATCATTTCCAAAATGAAACTGCCCCGTCCGCCTTTCATTACGCTTGATAAACGCATAAATATAGGTATAATCATTTGATAGCCGCAAACAAATGCGCCGTAAAGGAGCGTCTATGAGTTCATTCCCTGTATTAGCGCTGTTCGGATTGCTCGGTTTCTGGTTCATAGTCATTATCCTCATGATCAACAGCCTCATATATAAGAAGAACTCCGTCAATAATTCATTTGCAACGGTAGATGTCCTGCTTAAAAAAAGATATGACCTGATCCCGAATCTCGTTGAGACAGTAAAGGGCTATGCCGCGCACGAAGCGGGGCTTTTTAAGGAAATTACCGAGTTGAGAGCCAGGACCGCGGCCGGGGGCGGAAACATTCCAGGGCAACTGGCTGACGCGTCAAAGATGTCCGGCCTGCTCGGGCGGCTTATGCTGACCGTCGAAAACTACCCGGAGCTTAAGGCCAATGAAGGATTCCTGCAGCTTCAGAGGGCGATAAACGAAATAGAGGAGCAGATCTCGGCGGCGCGCAGGGCCTTCAACGCTGCGGTCAACGAATACAATAACGCCGTCCAGATGTTTCCTACAAGCCTGCTTGCCGGCATGCTGGGGTATGAAACAAAGCAGTATTTCACCGCTTCCGCCGGCGACCGCGAAAACGTAAATGTCGGAGAGATCCTTAAGAAATGAAAAAAGATTACGAGCTGCTGAATTTCTTCCGCGAATCAATGCTTCCGGACCTGCGGGGCCTTGAGGGAAAGCGGAAAGCCATCGCGAACGGCATCTGGATTGCGGCCGGCGGGCTTGCCGGCCTCGTAGCGTTCGCCTTTCTTTCCGGAGCGGCCCGACTTGGCGGCTACGGAGTATTTATTATTATCGCGGGCGCAATTTGGTTAATCTGGTCCGGGTTTTCCCTTTACGGGAGATACTCCGAGTTCAAGAGCGAATTTAAGCAGGAAATAATATTCCGGCTAATCCGTTTCATTGACCCGGGTCTCTCCTATAGCAAGGATTCGTACCTGCCCTATCCCCTTTTTCTCGAGAGCAACATCTTCCTTACACAGGTTGACAGGTACGGGGGCGACGATTATGTGACCGGCAAAATCGGCGAGACTAAACTGGAGTTTTCCGAGGTGCACGCCGAGCACAAGACGGAAACGACCGACAGTAAGGGAAACAGGCAGACACAGTGGACAACAATTTTCAAAGGACTTTTCATTGTCGCGGATTTTAACAAGAATTTCACCGGAAGAACGGTCGTTCTGCCGGATATCGCCGAAGGAATGCTTGGATTTCTCGGGTCCATGATTCAGAAATTGAATTTCGCGCGCGGGCAGCTGATTAAGCTTGAAGATCCTGAGTTTGAAAAGCTCTTCGCGGTGTACGGAGACGACCAGGTAACGGCGAGATACCTGCTCACTCCCGGACTTATGCAAAGGATGACCGAGTATAAGCTCCGCACGGGGAGGAATGTTCATTTCTCCTTCGCCGATTCAAAGCTTTTCATCGCGGTATCCTACACGAAAAATCTTTTCGAACCGAGACTTTTCGGCTCGCTGGTGGATTTTAACCTGATAAAAGAATATTACTCCGATCTTGAACTTGCGGCAGGAGTGGTGGAAGAATTTGACCTTAACACGAGAATCTGGACAAAAGAGTAATACCTCGGGGAGAATCATGAAAAAACTTTTTGCCGAATTCGCGGGAACCTTCATACTGGTTTTTCTTGGAACCGGAGCTGTAGTCTTTGACGGGATGTTCGCGGGAGCGATATCCCACCTGGGAGTGGGATTGGTCTTCGGTCTTGCAGTAATGCTGATTATTTACGCCATAGGCGATATTTCCGGCGCTCATATAAATCCCGCCGTAAGCATAGCTTTCTTCGTAACCGGAAAATCCCGTTTCAGCGATACCTGGAGCTATATTTTTGTCCAGCTTCTCGGGGCGGCTGCCGCCAGCTTTGTCCTCAGCCTTTACGCTCCGGCTGGCTCAAATCTCGGGGCAACACTTCCGGCGCCCGGCCTTTCCGTTTTCAAAGCCTTCCTTATGGAATTCGTGCTCACTTTCCTGCTTATGTATATTGTTGTTAATGTTTCCACCGGAGCAAAAGAAAAAGGAATAACCGCGGGCATTGCCGTCGGCGCGCTGATAGCCGTCGAAGCAATTGTCGCAGGCCCTCTTACGGGAGCCTCAATGAATCCCGCAAGATCTCTCGGCCCCGCCATTATATCAGGCAACTATCAATACTTATGGATCTATATTTTTGCGCCGGTAACCGGGGCCGCCGCAGGCGCGCTCGCATCCGCAAAGGGCCGGTAGAATGAAAATCATCAGACTGAACGCTGCAAACAGCGCTGAAACCGGCAGAGCATACACAGAACTTCCCCGGTGGGGAGTTGTGGAATTATCCTGCAACCGGAAAGAACTTCCCAAAGCGCTTGGGACAGTCGAGAACGCCGGGTTCTTCGGCTTGAACATAAAATTCAAAGAAGGGCGATCCCCGCTGATTGTCGCGTATAAAGGCAAAGACGGGCCGTGTTTTGACACGGGACGCACCGCCTTTTATCTGGGAAGCGCTCTCGCCGTGCTAGACGATGACAATCACTTCATATATAAATCAATCCGCGTATGCGAAAAGACCGGAAACGTTTACGCCTCCAAACCCTACAGAGGGCACCTAAAGGTAACGCGCGCCGACAAAAAACTCTTGAAAACTCTTGCGACAGATCCTGTTCCCTTCAACTGCGACACTTTTGAACGCGACGCGGCGCTTCTAAACAAGATGATAAGATACTCCGAGGAAAAGCCCGAGACACCTTTGCTTTACCCGGGACCGTTCAAAAAAATAATACTCAAAAACGGAACCATCTTAAGGCGCGGTGAGATCTCCCTGGTTTCGTCCAAAACAGCCCGGAAACTCGCAAGAAAGGAAAAATGCGCGCGGGTTCTACCGGAGGAACTCTTTGCAGAACCGTTCATTCCGGCAAACTTCCGGGAAGAGTATAAAAAGGCAGGGCCGCTCTTCATTCTGGATAAGGCAGCGACTGCCGCCCCAAAAGCCGTTTCGAGAGTTTCCGGATTTGAGAAACTTGCTAATATCCCGGGAGACCTCAGGGTGAAACTGCTCTCCGTGATTAAGCATAAGATCCCCTATTTCGTTATTACCGGCAGCGACCCGAGGATTGCCGGAGGGTGCTGCCCGAGCATTGAGGTATATTTCGCGAATAAACTCGCGAAAGCGGGCATGCTTTCCTCATGGATGCCGCCTCTTTCCAAAGACGCGTGCACAATGACGGTCTACGCGTTCAAGGGAGAAATGCAGGATGCAAAAAAGGGCGAGCCAAAGTTCACCCTAAACGCCGCTTTCAGGGCAAAAATCCTTAAACATCTCAGGAAGATCAAGTAACCCACTACGGCAGCCATTTTTCCGGAACCTTTATCTGATTTTTGTCATACGAAACCCGCGCCGGGACTGGTACAAGGGATATAATGGACGAACTTAGAACCGCTCTGCAAAAAATAGAGGGAAAACTGCTGTCCGCCAGAAACATCAGAGGGTTCTGGACGGGAAGGCTTTCCTCCTCCGCCCTTTCCACGGCCACGGCCGTGAGCGCCCTATCGCTCGGCAAGGCCTCCGATCCAAGGCTCATAGAGAACGGCCTCCGGTGGCTAGCCGCCTGCCAGAACGACGACGGCGGCTGGGGCGACACGGACAAGAGCCCGAGCAACCTGCCCACAACGCTTTTGGCCGGCTCGGCTTTTACCCTCTCGGGAAGAGAGTCAGCCTTCCCCGAAACAATTAGAAAGTCCGAAGACTACATAAGCGAACATGCCGGCAGGACAAACGGCGGGGTAATAGCGTCTTTGCGGAAAATCTACGGCGAAGACCGGACTTTCATCGTCCCGATACTGATGAATCTCGCGCTTGCCGGAAAAATAGAGTGGGAAAAAGTCCCTTCCCTCCCTTTTGAGATAGCGGCTCTTCCTTTTGCTTTCTACAGGATTATAAAACTGCCGGTTGTAAGCTACGCGCTTCCGGCGCTCATTGCCATCGGGCACGCGGCTCATTTTAAAAAAGGCGGCACAAACATCCTGAAGAGCC
>CAIWRR010000157.1 GCA_903915125.1 Candidatus Firestoneibacteriota bacterium
CTGAAATGGAGCCCTGAGGTAGAGTTGAAGACAGGGTTGGCGAGGACAATAAGGTACTTTCAAAGCAAGCAATAAAATATAAAAACGAAATTCGAAGCATGAAATTCAAAACAAAACAGTATTAAGCGCTAAATTACAAATCCGTCCGCATGCGGACGAGATCTCGCCACAATTGCAAATTGTGGCGGACACCAAGCACCAAATAAACACCAAAATTCAAAACATAAAAAGCAAAGAACTTAGTGCCTCTATTTTTCGTTTTCTGTCTTTTTGTTTTTATTTGGGATTTGGCGCTTGTGATTTGTGATTTTGTCTTAAGTGATACGTGGTTTAATTTATGGGATTCGGATCTTGAGAAGTTAAATGTTAATTTTAGGAGGTTTTTTTATGAAGAAAGCGCTCATAACCGGTATTACCGGCCAGGACGGGAGCTACTTAGCGGAACTTCTGCTCAGCAAAGGCTATCAAGTTCACGGCATAGTCAGAAGAGGTTCGACCTTTAACCGCGAGAGAATAGACCACATACACCACGACGAACACGACAAAAAGGCAAAATTGCTCCTCCATTACGGAGATCTTTCCGACGGAGAGCAAATATCCGACATCGTATACAATATCAAGCCGGATGAAGTCTATCACCTCGGCGCCCAAAGCCATGTGCGCGTTAGTTTCGACCTCGCAGAATACTCAGGAGATATTACCGGACTTGGAACAACGAGAATACTAGAAGCCATCAGGCGCAGCAAGAAGCCTATCAAGTTCTACCAGGCTTCTTCCAGTGAAATGTTCGGTTCAGCGAATCCGCCTCAGAACGAGAACACTGTATTCCAGCCGCGAAGCCCCTATGCTTGCGCCAAGCTTTACGCTTACTGGATGTCAAGAAATTACAGAGAGGGCTATAACCTCTTTATCTGCAACGGAATCCTCTTTAATCACGAAAGCCCCCGCCGCGGCGAGAATTTTGTTACCAGGAAGGTAACAATGGGGGTAGCCTCCATACTGGCGGGAAAGCAGAAAGCACTCTATATGGGCAATCTTAACGCAAAGAGGGATTGGGGTTTTACTCCGGAGTATGTTGAAGCCATGTACCTGATGCTGCAGCAGAAAAAGCCGGCGGACTATGTAGTGTCCACCAAAGAAACTCACACCGTGAAGGAATTCATCCAGGAAGCTTTCGCCTACGCCGGGATGGATTGGAAGAAATATGTAAAAATAGACCCCAGGTATTACAGGGCGACCGAGGTTGATGTGCTGCTTGGCGACAACAGCAAGGCGAAGAAGATCCTTAAGTGGAAGCCCAAAATTGCTTTCAAGGATCTGGTAAAGATAATGGTAGACGCTGATCTAAAACGCGCCGGACTGGCTCCGATAGGAGATGGCGAGAAGATAATAAGGGAAAAGTTCCCGGTGAAATGGTGGAAGAAGGATTAGGGGCAAAATTCAAATTCTAAACTCTAAATTCTAAAAGAGTTAAAGAAATGTTGTAATGTTCGTTATTCAAGAGTTTGTGGGCATGGAGTGAATCGACCGTGTCGATTCGGGTTGTTGTGCCATGGCGCGCCGACACGGTCGGCGCACTCCAAAGTGATTGATTCTTTGTTTATTTTGTTTAGAATTTAGTACTTAGTATTTGCCTTTTTGGTTCTGTTGCTTCCAGAGGAGTTTTTTGAGTAAACGATTACGCCACTACATAGACCTCATTCTTGTCCTCACGGACAAAGAAATGAAATTACGGTATAAGAGCAGCATCCTCGGTTACCTGTGGTCCATAGGCCACCCGCTGGCGCTCGCGCTTGTGTTTTTCGTGGCGTTCAAAGTTGTGATGAAAATTCAGATGGACAACTACGCGCTCTTCCTTATTTGCGGGCTCTTTCCCTGGCAGTGGTTTCAAAATTCCGTAACTGTTTCTCCCACTCTTTTTCTCAATAACGCGTCAATCATCAAGAAAGTCAATTTTCCGCGCAATATCATCCCCTTTGTCAGCGTTCTGCAGGACATGATTCACTTCATCCTGTCAATACTGGTTATAGCCGGGTTTATGCTGGCCTATCACAAGGCGCCGTCGCTTGCCTGGATTTATGGTATACCTTTTCTTTTACTTGTCCAGTTCCTGACGGCTTACGGGGCGTCAATGTTCATCGCGTCTATCAACCTGTTCTTCCGTGATCTTGAAAGGCTTACGACAATATTCATGACCCTTCTGTTCTATTTTACGCCGGTAATCTATCCCGTCAGCATGGTCCCGGATAAATACAAATTCTATGTTAACTTGAACCCGCTAGGGCCGCTTATGATAAGCTGGCGCGGGCTTTTTCTTGACGGCAAGCTCGAGCTCCAGACGGTTTGTTTCGCGTTGCTTTACGCGGTTATTTTTTATGCTCTCGGGAGTTTCGTTTACAGAAGATTGTCGGTCAGGTTCGGAGAGATACTATGAACGAAAACGCCGTCGTTTTCGACAGGGTCAGCAAGAGTTATCCTCTTTACCACCATATTATTGGCGGAATAAAAAGATTCATTTTTAACATTCCCGCTGCTCTTAAGGCCATAAAAACCAGCCGCTATGAGGCTCTTTCGAATATCTCTTTTGAAATTAAGAAGGGTGAAACCGTAGGAGTTATTGGAAGAAACGGAGCGGGCAAGAGTACAACGCTGGGTTTGATTGCCGGAGTCATGAAATGCACTTCCGGAAGCATAACTGTCAACGGCAGAGTGGCGCCGCTTCTTGAACTTGGCGCCGGGTTTAACCACGAACTGACCGGCAGAGAGAACATCATTCTTAACGCGGTTCTGCTTGGATTGAATATCTCCGAA
>CAIWRR010000158.1 GCA_903915125.1 Candidatus Firestoneibacteriota bacterium
AAATTCCGTGTAGCCGCGGCCGACCGCCGTGTTTGCCATGAAATTTATCAGAGCGCGGGATAACATCGCGCCGTATTTTTTTAGGATGACGAACCTGGACTCGGAAATCTTCACCGCCCTTTCAAAATCCATCATGCCGAGCGTTTCACCAAGCTCCCAGTGGGGGAGGGGTTTAAAAGAGAAGACCGGGACCTCTCCGGACTTTCTGATTTCGGGGTTATCCTTCTCGTCTTTTCCGACAGGAACGCTTTTATCCGGGATATTCGGAAGCACCAGCATCGCTTCGTTAAATCTCGCGCCGGCTTCAGCGGCCTGCGTCTCAAGCGCGGCAAGTTCAACATTCATTGCGGTAACTATTGCCATAAGCTCCGCGGCATCCTTCTTCTCCCTTTTAAGTTTCCCTATTTCCTCTGAAAGCTTGTTCTTGGCTGACTTTTTCACCTCTAATTCGGTGATGTATTTCCGCCTCTCAACATCTATCGCAAGGATGGCGTCAACGTCAATGGTTTGACTCCTGTTCCGGAACGCTTCTTTCACCGCTTCGGAGTTCTCTCTTAATAACTTTGCGTCGAGCATAATTACCTTCCTTTTGAAATGGGTATTACGGCTGATTATCTTTAAACGATATTATAGCAGATGAAAACGTATAATAACAGAGTGCGGCCTGAAATGTGATTACGCAGATTTAGAAAGTGCGATTACGCGGATTAGAGGATTGTTTAATCTGCGTAATCTGTCTTTCTAATCCGCGTAATCAATTTCAAAATGAAACTGCCGCGCCCTCCATTTTCATTCCGCTTGATAAACATATAAATATAGGTATAATCATTTGATAGCGGCAAACAAATGCGCCGTAAAGGAGCGTCTATGAGTTCATTCCCTGTATTAGCGCTGTTCGGATTGCTCGGTTTCTGCATCATAGTGATTGTCATTATGATCAACAGCCTCATATATAAAAAGAACTCTGTCGGTAATTCGTTTGCAACGGTAGATGTACTGCTAAAAAAAAGATATGACATGATCCCGAACCTCGTTGAAACGGTAAAGGGCTATGCCGCGCACGAAGCCGGCCTCTTTAAGGAAATAACCGAGTTGAGAGCCAGGACCGCGACCGGAAATATTCCGGGACAGCTGGCCGACGCCTCAAAGATGTCCGGTCTGCTTGGCCGGCTTATGATGACAGTTGAGAACTACCCGGAGCTTAAGGCGAATGAAGGATTTCTCCAGCTTCAGCGGTCAATAAACGAAATAGAGGAGCAGATCTCGGCGGCGCGCAGGGCCTTCAACGCCGCCGTTAATGAATATAACAACGCCGTCCAGATGTTCCCGTCGAGCCTGCTTGCCAATATGCTGGGCTATGAAACAAAGCAGTATTTCACCGCGTCTGCCGGTGACCGCGAGAACGTGAATGTCGGAGAGATTCTTAAAAAATGAAGAAAGACTACGAGTTGTTAAATTTCTTCCGCGAGTCAATGCTTCCTGACCTTCGCGGCCTTGAGACAAAACGGAAGTCCCTAGCCAGCGGAATTTGGATTGAAACCGCGTTGCTGGCAATACTCATCGCGTTTGCCTTCCTTTCCGGGGCGGCCCGTTTTGGAGGCTTCGGAGTTTTCATTCTTATCGCGGGAGCGGTTTGGCTGATCTGGTCCGGCTTTTCCCTTTACGGAAGATACTCGGAGTTCAAAAGCGAGTTCAAGCAGGAGATAATCTTCCGGCTGATCAGGTTTATTGACCCCGGCCTTTCCTACAGCAAGGATTCCTGCCTTCCCTACCCTCTCTTCCTTGAGAGCAACATCTTCCTGACACAGGTTGACAGGTACGGGGGCGATGATTATGTGACTGGGAAAATTGGCGAGACAAAACTGGAGTTTTCGGAAGTTCACGCAGAGCACAAGACCGAAACCACTGACAGCAAGGGAAACAGGCAGACCCGGTGGACGACAATTTTCAAAGGACTTTTCGTGGTCGCAGATTTCAACAAGAATTTCACGGGAAGAACGGTCGTCCTGCCCGATATCGCCGAAGGAATGCTTGGATTTCTCGGGTCCATGATCCAGAAGTTGAACTTCGCGCGCGGCCAGCTCATTAAACTTGAAGACCCTGAGTTTGAGAAACACTTCGCTGTATACGGGGACGATCAGGTAACTGCAAGATACCTGCTCACTCCGGGCCTTATGCAAAGGATGACGGAGTACAGGCTCCGCACGGGGAGGAATGTTTATTTCTCCTTCGCTGATTCAAAACTTTTCATAGCGGTCTCCTACACGAAAAATCTTTTCGAACCTAAACTCTTCGGCTCGCTGGTGGATTTTAACCTTATAAAAGAATATTACTCCGATCTTGAACTTGCGGCCGGGGTCGTTGAAGAGTTTGATTTGAATACAAGGATTTGGTCTAAGGAATAAAAGACTGCGGCCTGAAGGCCGGAGTCTTTTGTTTCGGTAAGTAAAGATATGATTCATGCCGGCAAGGAGATCGGAAAAAAATGAAAGTTATTTGTATAAAAGGACCTGAAAGAAGAATAATCGAACGCGCCTACTCTAAACTTTCCAGGTGGGGAGTTTTGGAATTATCCTGCAGTACGAAAGAACTTTCCGCGGCGCTTAAGACGGTCGAGAACGCCGGTTTCTTCGGCTTGAGGATAAAGCTTGCCAAAAATTTTTCCGCGATAGTTACCGCGCACAAGGGCAAGGACGGGCCGTGCTATGACACGGGGCGCACCGCCTTTTATCTTGGAAGCGCGCTTGCCGTGCTTGACGATGACAATCACTTCATATATAAATCCATCCGCGTTTGCGAAAAGACCGGAGAAGTTTACGGATCAGAGGCCTACAAGGGGTATTTGAGGGTTACTCCCGCTGACAAGAAACTCCTTAAAACTCTTGAAACTGATCCTGTGCCTTTCAATTGCGATGCTTTTGAGAAGGACGCCAGGCTGCTCAGCAATATGGTGAAGTATTCCGCCGAGAAACCGGAAACACCGATGTTATACCCCGGGCCCTTTAAGAAAATAATTCTCAAGAACGGCGCAATAATCCGGCGGGGTGAAATAGCTCTTGTTTCCGCAAAAACCGCGCGCGGGCTCGCAAAAACCGGGCAATACATAGCGCTTAACCCCGGAAATATTTTTACCGAACCTGTAACACCTTCAAACTTCAAAAAAGAATATGAAAAATACGGGCCGCTCTTCATTCTGGACAAGTCCGCGGCGGCCGCTCCAAAGACCCTCTCAAAAGCTAAAGGGTTTGAGAAACTTGACAATCTTCCCGGCGAGCTTCGGGAGAAACTGCTGTCCGTAATCAGGCACAGGATTCCCTATTTTGTCATTACCGACAGCGACCCGAGGATTGCCG
>CAIWRR010000159.1 GCA_903915125.1 Candidatus Firestoneibacteriota bacterium
CCCTGCTGTTTCGGGGCGAAAAAATAAGCGTGAAGGCGGACGGTTTTCTCGCGGAAGGTGATGTAATCAAAGCCGGAAGCCTTGAGCTTGCGGTCATTCACACTCCGGGGCACACAAAAGGCAGTATTTGCCTTGTCTCGGGCAAGTCCATCTTCACGGGCGACACGCTCTTTTGCGGCGGGGTTGGCAGAACCGACCTGCCGTCCGCGTCCTACGAGGACATAATGCATTCAATTAAGGATAAACTCTTCAAATATCCGGATGACACGCGCATCTATCCGGGCCACGGGTACGAGTCAACTATCGGCAACGAGAGGATCCTCTACTAAAATACAGCTGGAATGGATTACTCGGATTAATAAAGGTTTAATCTGCGTAATCGGTTTTAGGAATCTGCGTAATCAATAAAAGTTTTTTCTTTGAGGAGAAAATGTAATGCCGGGACTATATATTCAGTGGCACATAACTGACGCCTGCAATCTCCGCTGCACGCATTGTTACCAGGAGGGTTACAGCGCGAAGACGGGGTTCGGGCTTGAAGGCCTGAAAAAAACCGCCGACGCCATAGCTGCCGCCGCGAAAAAACTAAGGACCAAGGCAGTGATTAATCTCACTGGCGGCGAACCGTTCCTGAGGCAAGAGCTGATTCCGCTCTGCGAATATCTGAATTCCTTGAAGGAAATAAAAGAGTTCATAATAATCACCAACGGTATTCCCCTTAACGATCATAAACTCTTTGCTCTTGAGAAGTATAAAAAGCTTTACGAAATAAAGGTATCCCTTGAGGGGGCTTCCGCGGAGATAAACGACGCAATCAGGGGTAAGGGCTCGTTTACCGAAGCCGTGAAGGGCCTCAAAATGATAGCCGGCCACGGGTTCATTCCGACAATAATGTTCACCGCGATGAAATCCAACTTCAGGGAACTTCCCATGCTCGCGGTTCTCGCCAAAGAGCTGGATGCAGACGGAATAATAGTGGAGAGGTTCATTCCGATGGGGAATGGCGCCGCGCTGAAGAAAGAAGCGCTGGCAAGGGGGGAGTGGCGCGAGCTCGTGTCCTCCGTGCTCTCTCTTTCAAAGGAAAAAATCAGCATGGAAGAGATCTATGACTGGAGGGCCTTCTGGATACGCATTCCCCGCGGCGGCAAAGTAAAAATTTACGGGGCGAACTGCAACATTAGCAAACGCAACTTCTGCGTGATGCCTGACGGAAGCGTCTATCCCTGCAGGCGGTTCGGGCTAAAGATAGGAAATATCCTGGAAACTCCGCTTTACGAAATAATGGAATCAAAAACTCTAAAGGACATAATGAACGGGCCGAAGAAAGGCAAGTGCCGCGGCTGCGAAGTGATAGACTGCAGGGGCTGCCCGGCGCTGGCGTATCATTTGTGCGGGGATTATTTTTGTTGCTACAGCGCAAACGCTTACGCAGCGTCCACGTGTAGTTGCGTGGGGCAACAAGCGAGCCCCTGAATTAATTCCTTGGGTCTACCTGCTGCTAGGCGTGATGATTTTGGTGGAATGTCGCACGCTGTAATGTGACAATTTCTTCAAGTAAAACTTAGACTTCCCCAGTAACGTAGAGGTATGTCAACAACCACCCCAAAGCAAACGCTGAACCGCTTGACATTCATTGTCGCGGTGCAGTGGATGGGTGCGACTTTAGGACTTCCACTCTTACCTTTGTTCTTAGAGAACCGAGGAGG
>CAIWRR010000160.1 GCA_903915125.1 Candidatus Firestoneibacteriota bacterium
CTGCTCTCAGAGCTTGGCTGCGATGTTGAATGCATAAACTGCGAGCCGAACGGAAACTTCGCGCACAATCCGGAACCGACCATCGTCAACCTCAAGGAACTCTGCGCCAAGGTCAAATCCACCAATTCCGACATAGGCTTCGCGCAGGATCCGGACGCTGACAGGCTGGCGCTGATAGACCACACCGGCCATTATATCGGCGAGGAATACTCCGTCTGCCTGACCTCGGATTACATCCTCAGGAAGAACCCGGGGAAGACCGCTGTTGTAAACATGTCAACCACCATAGCGATGGAAGATATCTGCAGAAAATACAAGTCAAAACTCATCAGGACAAAGGTCGGCGAGGTTCACGTGGCCGAAGCAATGCTTAAAGAGAACGGGATTATCGGCGGCGAAGGCAACGGCGGAGTAATGTACCCGCTCGTTCACCCGGGAAGGGATTCGCTGATCGGCATCGCGCTGGTACTTCAGTACATGGCGGAATCCGGCAAGTCCATAAGGGCTCTTTCGGCGGAGATACCAAAATACTTCATAGTGAAAGACAAGATAAACCTGACCAAGAACAACGGGTTTAAGATAATGGAAAGACTTAAGAGCGAGGCCGGAAAATTCAAACTGGAAACCATAGACGGCATCTCTCTTTCCGCCCGCGAGGTCAAGGTAAACATAAGGCCTTCCAACACGGAACCCATCATCAGGATTTTCGCGGAATCAAAATCAGAGGCAAAATCAAAGAAACTGGTGGCGGATTACAAGAAGAGAGTCAAGTCGCTGATGAACATCTAAAACGGCTGATTACGCAGATTAGAAAAGAGATTACACGGATTAAGGCGTAAGACCCGTGTAATCTCTTTGTTATGAAACTCTGCGGCCTGAAAGCCGGAGTTTCTCTTTATAGGTGTGTTAATATTATTCATGCCGGATTCATCCTCACCCTAAAGGGTGAGGTTTTCTCCGGCATCTGAAAGATAAATAACTCATCCCTTTATCATAGCGGGAGGGGTTCAAAGCTTTTCCGGAAGCATCGCAGTTACACCTGGCTTTGACATGCCGCCTTTGTTTATCCTCTTTACTCCTTGTAAATCTTTAGCTCCGGAACCGGGCTGAAATGTTTCAGATTATGTGTGACTAAAACCAAATTATTTACTAAACAGGTGGCCGCAATCATCAAATCCATAGGCCCTAAGGAGCCCAGCTTGTTTATTGAGCATAACTCATAAACTTTGTCAGCTATCAGCTCTTCTACTTCGTAAATAAAGAAATACCGTAAAAGATCGTCTATTATAACTTTATCCTTTTCATTCCTCGCGCCCCGGTACAACTCTATCTTATTCAGCACGCTTGCGGACACCTCTATATTATCTTTCTCAATAAGTTTCACCAATGTATCTCTTTTCTTATGAATATGATTAATTAGAACATCGCTGTCTATAAGATATTTTTGTTTCTCAGGGCCTGCTTTCGAGCGAGCTTCCATTATTTACCTCTTTTTTTTTCGCGTTTTTCAAAATCCTTGTTGAATTCATCGCGTGTGAATTCTATTGTGTTACTTGCTCCGTATGTGGAAGCGACCGCTTCCTTTATGGTTTTAGGCGTGTTAGTGTATTTCATAAAGACAGCTTCCAGCCCTTCGTCCACCAAGGAGCTCATACTTTTATGGGCAATACTTCTTAACGCAAGGGCACGCTTTTTATAATCAGCATTTATATACACCATAGTCTTTATCTTCTTCATATTGGCTGTCTCCCTTCCTGTGCTATAACACCTATGCTGTCATTATATACTATTAGCGCATTAACATCAAGGCCCTCTTGTTCCTTCCTAAGATGCAAAATAGTCTCTATCCATTTAATCATGGGGATTGAATCAGCGGGGTTAATTCGCCTCAAGTTCAAAACAGCCGATATCCGGAGCAGCTTTCCGCTTTTTTCCGAGGATGTCGTCTTCGGGCATATTATTTCTTACGGCTTTGCCGGCAACCCCGCTGCCTTTAGGTATCTTCCCGTATCCGTTTACGAGACGCACAAACTCTTCCCTTATTGTGCCGGCGCCTGAAGCGAACTTTAGCTTCGCGCTGTCCCATTCAGGCAGAACAGGCGGAGCGCCCGGCTTGGGAAGCATAGGGTCTGAAGTTACCGCGCGCGCGTCAACCGACACGGCTTTAAAATGGACATTGGAACCGGGATCAACCGGTATAGCTTTGCCGTTGTTCCAGTAGCAGTTTGCGTCATAGGAGACATTTTCGGATTGCGCGTCATCACCAAAGTTGAATTTGGTCATCCTGCCGTCCGCGCTGGCAAATACATTATTGAAGAACCCCACCCCGTCCACCGTCAGTTCGCCTTTTTCTGTGCATACCCTGAACGCAAACGGCCAGGTCCTGCCGTTGAAGGCGTTTCCCACGACCGTATTGGCGCGGAAGATAATGTCCTTGCAGCCTTTCACGGTGAAAGCTCCGCTTCCGCCCAAACCCGTGTCATTCATAATGAAAAGGTTGTTCTGGGCCGTGCCGTTCACGAGGCCGTAAATCATGGCGTGAGTGTCCTCGCCGAACAACAGCATAGCCTGGTCGGACGGGCCCTGCCAATTCAAGAATATATTGCGCTGAAAAAGATTATCGTGCGTGTGGAAAGTTTTTTCCGAGTTTTTGCAGACTATGAAGGAGCCGTTGCAGGTCTTTGAGCGGTTGTCCCTGTAATTGTTAAAGAAAATGCAATCCTGCACTGTAACATAACTTACCGTGTTAATATCCATATGCTGAAAACCTTTCGGCTTTTTATACTGCAAGTCTCTGCCCTGGTTGTAGCACACATTCCCGCTGAACAATATCCGTTCCGCGCCGGAGTTTATCTTGACCATATCATTAATAAAGTTGTCGTGGAGGATACAGTCATTGACGGTAATATCCGCCGCGGGCCCCGTAATCTGGACCAGGTACTCGTTTTTCGAAGAATAATCCGGAGGGATCTCCCCTTCGTTTGTTATTTCAAACCCGCTTAGAGTGATATTGCTTCCGGCGATATATAATACCTTAACGATCCCGCCGGGGAGGTTGACGAGCCTGGCGCGGTAAGGTTCTTTGGATTCTACAAAAAGCCTGTTCTTGAAGGCTCGGGCAATACTGCAGGTCCCTTTGTAGGTCCCGGGTTCCACGAGAATACGGGAGCCGTCATCCGGCACCGCCAGAACAGCTTTCATAATAGAGGCGAACGGCCGCGACTCTGAACCATCGCCGGTTCTGTCACTGCCTGAGGTTGAAACGAAGTAAACCGAGCCCGCAGAAGCGGCGGCAACAAATACAAACAGCGCCGTAAGAAAGAGAAACACCCTTAAAACATATCTTTTCATAATCTATTCTCCGTTTCCAAGGTCATCTGGAATATCAGCGTCATAAAGCTGAAACAGTACCAGACTCTTCACGCTGACATTTTGTTGGCATTGGGCCTCGGTTAATGGCGACATCCCCCGGATACTACAGAAAGAGATTACTCACATTATGAAATACTCTCGGCCTTCAGGCCGCAGTATTTTATTGTTTATGGGTTCTTGCCTGGCTCAAGAGTTCTAAGGAATTCATCAACCGGAACACAGTAGATATTTGATATTTTTAGTTTTTCTTTGCCTCTGTATAAAAATATGCCTTTACTCTCGGGATAGTCTTCTATAAAGTTTCTTAAAGGCACCAGATCTTCCTGTCGGACCTTCCGGCTGTTCTTTACTTCAATTGCAAAGAATGAATTCTGACCGTAAACAACAAAATCCACTTCACTGCCTGATTTTGTTTCATGGTAATAAACACTGCTCCGCGCGCCGCCGTAAGAACACCATGCGATAAGATGCTGGGCAACCAATCCTTCAAGGGCGCAGCCTTCGATGCTTCCGGTATCATCCAACGGGCCGGAAGGTCTCAATACCCGAAACAGCCCCGTGTCAAACAAATAAAACTTTGGGTGCGACACAACCTGCCGTTTTGCCTTCTTCCGAAAAACCGGTATACGATATGCTATCAAAAGATCTTCGAGTATGTTAACAAATCCCTCAACTGTCTTTCTTTCAACCTGGCAGTCCCTGGCAACACTGCTGATATTCAATTCAGAACCGTGCGAGAAACTTACGGATTCAAGAAACCTGGAAAAACTGCCGATATTTCTCACCAAACCTTCAGCCTGAACCTCTTCTTTCACATACATAGCGGCATAAGCTTTCAGAAATTCAGCCCTGTCAGCGGATGAATAAACAACCGGCACAAGCCCCGTTTCAAGAACCTGCTCAAGTTTGAATTTGTCTCCCAGCTCAAAAGCCATAAACGGGTATAATGACTGTTTGGCAAGCCTGCCTCCCAGCAATCCGGCTCCCGTCGATTTTAACTTTCTCGCGCTTGAACCTGTAAGGATAAATTTAACGTCTTTGTTGTCTTCAATTAGTTTGTGAATAACATCTATCAGCTCCGGGATCTTTTGTATCTCATCTACTACAACCACTTTCTTTCCGGCCCCTTCTACCATTTCCTTCAGTCTTTCAGGCCTGGCGCTTAACTGCCGGAAGAGATCCGGCTCCAGAAGGTTAACCCAAAGAGCCTCGCTGTATCTTTGTTTCAACAATGTGGTTTTCCCTGTACCTCTTGGCCCGAAAAGGAAATATCCGCCTTGCGGAGGGTTAAATATTCTTGGAATAGCTGGTTCCATTATACCTGCCTTATTGGAGTTAGCGTTTCCATTATTATATGTCAATATTCCAGGGTTGTCAAGACTCTTTTCCGTGAATAGTACTTATATCATAAGTAGTAACAGGGGCAGCTGTCCTCTTAGTGCTTTACAATTACACTGCGACCGTAGACGTCATTGTATAATAAGTTACACTATCTTCTTTCCTGGCATTACAGTCATTGTAGGCGGTTGTTCAGCCTTCAAGTATTCTTACCAATGTTTCGCCTTGATGGATGAATTATGTCTTTTGTTTCCCTGAAGCATATATTTAATATCTTGTTCTTTTCTACTACCATCTTAAATCTCTCAGAAACAACTGCATATCCAAATGGTTCTACTCGAAACATATCGGAACCGTCCCATTGCTTTTCATCAATAAAAATACCATTTCTAAAGGGAGTGTATTTCTTATATCCACATTCATTGCATTGCTCTAATAAAAGTATTCCAGTATGCTTATCAGCAAAACCTCCCTTCCCAATAATCTTTATTTCTGAAAGTTTTTCGATAATATTTTGATTATTATTATCGTATTTTTCTGATACCACACATGGCTTCTTGTTGATTAGCAATAGATTCTGTCTTTCAGCAGAACTAAAGACATTATCTACAACAACTGTAGATACAACGTAGCCTGTAATGTTTTCCTTTCGAAAATTTTCCACAATTTTCTCGCTGACTAATAATTCACTATACCATGTCCAAATAACATCGATGTATTTTGTGGAAAGCACATTAATTCTTAATATGTCTTGTCTGTCGCCGGCTCTTTGATGCCCCGGGTTAGACACACACCTTATAGTCGTTCTGTAGCTCATTTTCTCGGACCATTCGGCCAGTGGAAAAGCTCTTTCAGGGGTAATTATGTAGAATCTCATTTTCCACCCCATTCATAATCTTGTAAACCAAAATCATTAATCATACTGTTCATATTATCTAAGATTTCATTAGAAGATGGGGTTCCATTGCCATATGAATTAAAGAAATCTTGCCATACTGCATTCCAATTCCCACCCGAATTAGTATGTATACCATTTGGGTTTGTAATATGCATATCTTTTGGTAAATCCATGCGGTATTCTTCAATATCTGTACTGAACGCGACGATTTCGGACCTTTCACGCTGACAATTGATTAGCATTTGGCCTCGCTGCCGGCTCCGCTCCGATGCACCTTGGCGAATTGACATTGTCAATTCACTCCATAAGATTAAGCAAATTTATTAAAGCTGTTGTGCATCGGTCTGCCGCTCCGCGGATTACTTATTACTTATTGCTAATTGCTAATTAAGTACTCACGGTTCTATCGGTCCACTGTCCTCCGTCCTCCGCCTTTACTGCGCATCCGCGTAATCAATATTTCCCTTTGAGCTTAGATGCCGCCTCTTTTTCAACGACAAAGACCGTGTCGGCGTGAAGCTGAAGGAAACTCGCCGGAACCAGCTGGGTCACCGGGCCTTCCACCGCCGCGGCTATGACGTCCGCTTTGTTGCCGCCGCTGGCTAGCAATACTATTTTTCTCGCCTCAAGTATGGTGCCGATA
>CAIWRR010000161.1 GCA_903915125.1 Candidatus Firestoneibacteriota bacterium
CACAGAAGATGGTGTATTTTTTTGGCGGAGGGAAGGCTGACGGCAATGAGAAGATGAAAAATCTGCTCGGCGGCAAAGGCGCGAACCTCGCGGAAATGGCAGGGCATCCGAAATTGAAGTTGCCGGTACCACCGGGTTTCACTTTCACCACGGAAGTCTGCACTTACTACTATCAGAATAAAAAGAAGTACCCGAAAGAACTTGACGGTCAGGTAATGAAGGCGCTCGCCGGCGTAGAGAAAATTATGGGCAAGAAACTCGGCGACCCCGTCAATCCGCTCCTTGTATCAGTAAGGTCTGGCGCAAGAAAGTCCATGCCCGGAATGATGGAAACCGTCCTTAATGTCGGTCTCACCAGCAAGACCATACCGGGAATGATAAAGCAGACCGGCGGCAACGAAAGATTTGTTTATGACGCCTACAGAAGGCTCATAATGATGTACTCCGATGTCGTGATGGAAAAAGCCGCGGGGATTGAGCCCAAGGATGACATGGGCATCAGGAAGCAGCTTGAAAGATTGATGGACGTAATGAAGAAGAACAAAGGCGTCAAGCTTGACACCGAGCTTTCCGCGGAAGACCTCAAGAGTCTCTGCGATTCTTTCAAGAAGAAAGTGAAAGAAGTCCTCGGCAAGGAATTCCCTGACAACCACCTGGACCAGATGTGGGGCGGCGTCAGCGCCGTGTTCTCTTCCTGGAACGGCAAGAGAGCAGTATCCTATAGAAGAATAGAGAAGATCCCTGACGAATGGGGAACAGCCGTTAACGTTCAGGCGATGGTGTTTGGAAATATGGGCGATGATTCTGCCACCGGCGTCGCTTTTACCCGGAATCCCGGCAACGGCGATCCCAGGTTCTACGGCGAGTATCTTGTTAACGCGCAGGGCGAAGATGTCGTCGCGGGCACCCGCACTCCGGCCCCGATTAACGCGGCCTCTCAGTCCGATCATAATCTGGACCTGGTTACCCTCGAGAAAGGCTTTCCGAAACTTTACAAGGAACTCTTCAATATCCAGAAGCGCCTTGAGAAGCATTACAGGGATATGCAGGATATAGAGTTTACAATTGAGAAAGGCACTCTGTACATGCTTCAGTGCCGTATCGGCAAGAGAAACGGGCCGGCCGCTGTTAAGATGGCGACCGATATGTGGAAGGAAAAACTCATCACCACCGAAGAAGCGATAATGAGGGTCACCCCGGAACAGCTCGACGAGTTGCTCCATCCGATAGTGGACCCCAAAGCGGAGAAGCTGAATAAGCCTCTCGCTAAGGGCCTTCCTGCCGGACCGGGCGGCGCTTCCGGTATGATCGTATTCAATTCCGCTGATGCTGTTGCGTGGGCGGAGAAAGGCAAGAAAGTAATACTTGTCAGGGAAGAGACAAACCCTGAAGATATAGAAGGAATGAAGGCCGCGCAGGCCATCCTAACGGCAAGGGGCGGTATGACTTCTCACGCCGCGCTTGTTGCCAGGGGCTGGGGAAAGTGTTGCGTGGTCGGCTGTTCAGACCTTCACATTGACGCTTCCACAAAGACGGTCAAGAAAGAAGATGTGGTGCTCAAGGAAGGGGATTGGGTAACATTGAACGGCACCAAGGGCGCGGTCTATGTTGGAAACCTGCCCATGGTTGACGCTTCCGAAGAAGGCAGCGTACTCGCGGACTTCCTCGCTATCTGCGACAAAGTCAGGACTTTAGGCGTCAGGACAAACGGCGAAACGCCTTCCGACGCCAAGAAAGCGAGATTCTTCGGAGCCGAAGGAATCGGGCTTTTCAGAATCGAGCATATGTTCTACGGCGAAGGATCCGACCAGGCGCTCTTTTTGCTTCGGAAGATGATTATGTCAAACACGCTAGAGGAAAGAAAGACCGCGCTTGCGGAGCTTTATCCTTATATGAAGAGCGACATCAAAGGAACGCTCGACGCGATGGCCGGTTTCCCGGTTACCATCAGGCTCATCGATCCTCCTCTTCACGAGTTTGTGCCGCACGACGAGGCAAAACTCCAGGCGCTTGCAGGAAGCTTGAAGATTGACATGTCCAACCTCGCAAAGAGGGCGGATTCACTCAGGGAGAGCAACCCGATGATGGGACACCGCGGTGTCCGTCTAGGAGTTACCTATCCGGAGATTACAGAAATGCAGGCAATGGCGATAATTGAATCGGCAGCTGAGCTTATGGCCGAAGGGAAGAAAGTATTCCCCGAGATTATGATTCCGGTTGTCTGCTCGGTAGCGGAAGTTAACGATCAGATTGTACTCATCAAGAAGGTTCACGCTGAGATTAACAAGAAGTTCGGAAAGAAGGTGCCTCTCATGATCGGAACTATGATAGAGATCCCGAGAGCGGCGCTGGTAGCGGGCAAGATTGCCGAGACCGCGGAATTCTTCTCCTTCGGAACGAACGATCTCACGCAGATGACCTTCGGCTTCTCGCGCGATGACATAGGCGGTTTCCTGCCGGCGTACCTTGAAAAGAAGATTCTGCCGGAAGACCCGTTCCAGAGCATTGATGCCGAGGGCGTGGGCGAGCTCATCAAGACCGGTATTGAGCGCGGAAGAAAGACCAACAAGAAGCTCAAGATCGGAATCTGCGGTGAACACGGAGGCGATCCTGCTTCTATCGCGTTCTGCTACAAAGCGGGAATGAACTATGTTTCCTGCTCGCCTTTCAGGGTCCCGATAGCAAGATTGGCGGCGGCAAGGGCGGTGGTGGAAGGGAAGAAGTAAGAAAAATTCGTAAAGTTTATAAGGTTTATAACGTTTGTAAGCCGCACTTCGTGCGTCTTGTTCTGTAAGGTAAGATATATGTCTTGCCGGACTCCGTCCGGCAAAGCAGAATAACGTTTATAAAGAAAAGTAAAGACACCGGGGGCTGTTCGAAAGAGCGGCTCCCGGTTTTGTTTTTGTTTGGAATCTCTCGGGGGAAAATAGTACAATTATGTCTATGAGCAATTCAAAAAGAAACTACGTCTCGACTGATTGAGTTCATGGGTATATAGTATTTGGTAGCCGGCATTAAAAAAAATACAGTAGAATGGAATGGTTTGTGGAGGAAAGATGAAAAAGACCGCTATCGCAGCAATGATCCTTATGCTTGCAGTGGTATGTTACGGGCGGGATGTGACGGCGCCTACCTGGCTGCTTACTGTTCCTACGGCTGACCTGCTTCCGACGGACCGTATGACAGCCGGCCTTCTTCATCTTGACCTTGGTATTACTCCAAATCTTGAGGCCGGCCTGCATGGGATAAAATACTCTTTCCCCCAACAGGACGGCAGCGAGCTGGGTTTCGGCGTATCGCTCGTTAGCGGGCTTTACCCTTATGCCGTTCTGACTCAGGATTATAAATTCGGACGGCTTACGCTCGGCGTTTCCGCATTCCCTTACTTTTTTTTCGCCGGGCTGGAGCAGACGCTCGCGGAGAATGTCTGGCTGATGGCGGAAGTTCATAACGGTGTCTCTGTCGGTCTTCGCACCAAACTCGGAACAGACTGGTTCTTTGACCTTGGGGCCGGATATTCATCTTTTTCCTATAAAAACCTCTTTCTGGTAGATTACGGGGCACCTGCAAATTATTCTTTCAGTTTCCCGACCAATTTCACGGGCTTTATGGTGGTCTCAGTCTGCTATGTCTTTGACATAAAAGAGGTGATTATTCCGGGCACAGGCAGCCACACTGATAAAATGAAGCCCGCCATAGCTCCGGAACCTGCAAAGCGCTAAATCGGAGCGCTGCTTCATCCCGCCCTCGCAATTCCAGCCTGATATGTTATAATTGCTCAGAGTTGTTTTTCGGAGGCCTTTTTGCAGCCGTATCACAAAACACAGGGTATAGTCTTGAAGACACGAAAATATTCAGAGTCTTCAAAACTGCTGACAATATATACCAGGGAATTGGGACGCATCAACGCGCTGGCAAAAGGCGCGAGAAAAATCAAGAGCCGGTTTGGTTCTTCCCTTGAAGTTTTTACCGAAAGCAAGTTCCTCTTTTACAAACAACCTTCTGCGGGTCTTTATGTCGTAAGCCAGTCGCAGATACTTGCTCCGCATAAGGCTCTCTACTCGTTTCAGGATAAGTTTGCGGCGGCTTCGGTTATGGCGGATTTTCTTTACACGCACACTATACAGGCGGAAGCACACGAGGAACTTTACCGTTTCTTCAGGGCTTCGTTGAAAGAACTGGAACTGACTGAAGCGCCGCAGAATGTCCTGCTATCTTTCATGCTAAAATTTCTGACTGTGGCCGGTTACGGGTTGCAGCTCAAAACATGTTCTTCCTGCGGCAGCGGGGCAGCTGAGTCCGGCAGGGATTGCCGTTTAAGCGCGAAACACGGCGGGGTGCTTTGCGAGGCCTGTTCAAGAAAGGAAGGGGACTCTGTCGTTATAGGCGCCGCGGCTTTAAAGGCGCTCTCTTTTCTGCAGGAGAAAGGCTATAAAGTTACGGCTAATCTGAAGCTTGATGACACTTCGTCGGACGAGATAAAAAAGGTTATCAATAACTTCCTGAAATACAATTATGATTATGAGTTGAAAAGCTTGAGGGTGATGGAGGAGATTGTTAAATAATTATAAAAGTTTGTAACGTTCTTAAGGTTTGTAACGTAAGGCAAGGGCGAAGGATAAAATATGAAGGCCGCACTGGATGGTCTTGTTCTTGAAAATAAAGTTTATAACGTTCATAACGTTTGTAACGTAAGGCAAGAGCGAAGAATATCGTTTATGACGTTCTTAACGTAAAGATAGAAAGCTGGAGAGGAAAAGGAGTGAAGATGAAGAAGGCGGTAATACTTTTATCGGGAGGGTTGGATTCTACGACAACTCTTTATTACGCCAGGGCAAAGGGCTATAAGTGCTTTTGCGTAATCTTTGACTATGGGCAAAAACATAAAAAGGAAATCAGGGCGGCGGTGAAGATTGCTAACCTTATGGGGAACGATTTCAAGATAGTAAAAATAAGACTGCCGTGGAGCAAGAGCGCTCTGACTGATTCTATGACAAAAATACCCGGGAACAGAAGGGCCGAAAGGATGAGCAAAGATATCCCTGTAACCTATGTTCCGGCAAGAAATACAATATTCCTTAGTTTTGCCGCGTCGTACGCTGAATCAATAGGAGCTTCAAGGATCTTTATCGGAGCAAATGCCCTGGATTACAGCGGATATCCGGACTGCAGGCCGAACTTCATAAAGGCGTACGAAAAAATGATAAATCTTGGAACAAAAGGCGGAGTCGAGGGTAAGCGGCTGAAAATTGAAACGCCTCTAATCAACATGACCAAGGCGCAGATAATAAGGCTTGGAACCAAACTGGGAGTTCCCTACGGGATTACCTGGTCCTGCTACTCCGGCGGCAAATATCCCTGCGGTGTCTGTGATTCATGCCGGTTGCGGGAAAAGGGGTTTGCTGAATTACTTTAATACTCTTTCGGCCGGGTTGGCACTATGATGTCAGTCCGGAGTTTTTACTTCCCTCAGAAAACGGGCATTCTCTTCCGGCAAGGACACATTAATAAACATCCCGGAGCCAAGCTCGAAACCTGCCGATTTAGTTAACCTCGGGATTACGCTCAAATACCAGTGGAAATAGGTTGCGTCGCAGCAGTCAGTCGGGGCGGACCTGATAACATAATTAAAATCGGGGTCGTTTAGCCCGAAATAGAATTTTCTGAGGGACAAACGAAGAATTTTAGCTAGATCTTCCAGTTCCGCGCCGGTTACCTGTCCAAAACTTGCGGAGTGCCTCTTAGGGTAGATCCAGGTATGGAATGGCGTGAGCGCCGCGAAGGGAGTGAAACATACGAAATGCTCCGTTTCGGCTATTACCCGGGTACCTTCTTTAATCTCGTCTTTCAGGATTCTGCAATAAAGGCATTCGTGATGGTCGTCGTAGTTGATTATCGCGATATCCATGCGGCTTCTTACTTGATGCGGCACGACCGGCATCGCCACAACCTGCGAATGCGGATGCTCCAGGGAAGTTCCGGCGGCGGCTCCGTGGTTCTTGAAGATTATTATTCCTTTGATTTCCGGATCCTGCGCCATGAAAATATAACGGTTTTTATAGGCTCTTAGTATATCGGCAACATCATTTTCAGGAAGCAGCGCGGTAACAGCATTGTGTTTCTGCGATTCTACGATAACTTCGTGGTAGCCATATCCGGCCATTTTTCGAAAGATTCCGGTGTCTGAGGAGCGATTTCCCGCGTCAGGATTCAGCGCGGCGAACTTATTGGGCATAACTCTGACTTTCCAGCCTTTCCCGTTATCGCCAATCCGAAAAGTTTCGGCCGGGGTTTTGTCTTCGTTGCCGGCGCAGAAGACGCAGTCGGGTTTTGTCTCGGGGAGGGACTTCTTTTGTTCTTTTGACCTGAATTCTTCGGGGCGTTTCGCGCGCTCGGTGGCGATTATTACCCATTCGCGCGTGGTCTTGTTCTGTCTGAGTTCGGGCATATCCAGGCCTCCGTGGCAAGAGCGAAAAGGTGACTTATGATAAATTCTGATTCAGAGCTGAGCAGCTTTCCGCTTTTCAGTTGGAGACCTATTCCAAACTGTGCCGGAAGCAGCAGAGTGAAGTAATCCGGACTACCTGGGCTGATTCAACCTGTACAAAACAACATCTTTGCCAAGTGTCTCCATAACTTCAAATAAACCGGCGGAGACAAGCTTTCCCGTAAGCGCCAGCCGGACCGGGTGTACGATATCTTTGAGTTTGAGCCCTTTTTTCTCGACAAACCCGCGGGTGAAAACTTCCAGCGAGGCCTTGTCAAAAGCAATGTGGCGCAGCTCGTGTTCGTATTCGCCAAGAAGCGCCAGCACGCCTGAGTTTTTGAAGAACTTTTCGTACGCATCCTTGTCGTATTCAAGGTGGTCCGTAAAGAAGAACCCGGCGTTTTCCACGATGTCCCCGAGCTTCTTGAGCCGCTCTTTTTCAAGTTTAATTACCGCGGCGAGTTTTGTTTTGTCGGGAGTTATGCCTTTTACGGCAAGGTAGGGCGTCAAAAGTCCGGCGAGTTCACCGTCGGTTTTCTGCCGGATATAAAAACCGTTGAGCCACTCAAGCTTATTCATATCAAACACCGCGGGACTTTTGTTGATGTGCTCCACGGAGAATTTTTCGATAAGAGCTGTCAGGGAATAAACCTGCTCGTCGCTTCCGTAAGAACAGCCGAGGAGCGCCAGGAAGTTGACGGTGGCTTCCGGCAGATAACCCGCGCCGCTGTAATCGGTTACCGCCACGCCGCCGTCGCGTTTTGACATCTTTGCCTTGTCCGCGCCGATTATTAACGGAATGTGGGCGAAAAACGGCTCCTTGAACCCGAGA
Organism: Candidatus Firestoneibacteriota bacterium; assembly: GCA_903915125.1. Taxonomy (GTDB): domain Bacteria; phylum Oederibacteriota; class D2-FULL-39-29; order D2-FULL-39-29; family CAIOVX01; genus CAIOVX01. Next base: position 7,320 of record CAIWRR010000161.1, read on the forward strand.
GCCTTGTAAATTTGAAGCTGGCGCGGAGTATTGCTGATGTGGTCCTCACCGCGGATAATGTGAGTGATGTCCATCAGCGCGTCGTCAATAACAACGCAAAAATTATAAGTCGGAACCCCGTCGCTTCTCGTGAGAACAAAGTCGTCAAGGTCCTTGTTGTCAAAGGAGATGGCGCCCCTTACAAGATCGTTTATCACCGTGGTCCCGGGCTCAATGCGAAACCTTATAACATGTTCCCTGCCTTCCGCTTCGAGGTTTTTGATTTCCTCGGCGCTAAGCCCGGAGCATTTTCCGTCGTACTTGTAAGGCCGCTTCATTAAATCGCATTTTCTGCGCTTCTCGTCAAGCTCGGCTTTGGTGCAAAAACACTTGTAAACCTTCCCCGCGGACTTAAGTTTTTCAAGGTATTCGCTGTAGATGCCCATTCTTTCCGACTGCCTGTAAAACTCGTCCCAGTCCATTCTCAGCCATTTCAGGGACTGCAGGATGTTTTCCTCGTATTCTTTCTTTGAGCGCGTGGTATCGGTGTCTTCAATGCGCAAGATGAATTTCCCGCCGTGATGCCTTGCGAAAAGGTAATTAAAGAGCGCCGTCCTGGCGCCTCCGATATGAAGGTTTCCCGTGGGGGAAGGGGCGAAGCGGACTCTAACGGACATAAATCTCCTTGAATGCGTTCATAACGTTTATAACGTTTGTAACGTTCTTAACGTATTCCTGGTCCCGGTATCATTACGTTATAAACGTTACGAACGTTACAAACAGATTATCTATGTTTTAGATGCCTTCTCACATACCACACAATTCCCAGCACGATAAGAACAACTATTGCCGCGTCAAACTTATGCAGCAGGGCTCTCAGGAATTCAATCCTTTTCCCGCCTTCAAATCCTACCCATCCGAGCGCGTAGCACCAGATGAAAGAGCCCAGGAAAGTGTAGATGCAAAACTTAATAAAGGGAGTTCTTGCTATTCCTGCGGGCAGAGAAATAAAAGTGCGCACGACCGGAAGCAGCCTGCTGATAAAAGAAGCAAAATCGCCGTATTTTGCGAAGAACCTGTCCGCAAGATCCATGTCGCGTTTTGAAATAAGCACATATTTGCCGTATTTTTCCAGCAGCGGGCGTCCGCCTTTGAGTCCTATCCAGTATGTTATTATGGAGCCGATAAGGTTCCCAAAAGCTCCTGCCAGCGCGATTCCGAGAAGAGTGAATTTGCCTTCATGCGCAAGAAATCCGCTGTAGGGCATAATAAGCTCGCTCGGTAGTGGAATGCAGGAGGATTCGATAGCCATTGCTATTACAATGCCCCAATAGTGGAGTACGGTAATCAAAGGGTTTACAATATTTTCGCTAAGCATTTTTAGTATGTTCTCTACCATTTAGACTTTCTCCATCGGATCAAAGAGTCTCTTATGTTCCATGAGCGCGAAGTTGTCGGTCATGCTCGCGATGTAATCGCAAACCGCCTGCTCCTTCGTTGTTTTGAGTTTGCGGTGCTTTTCCAGCACCTCCGGCGGGAGTATGCTGTAGATTCCTTTTTCCCTGTCTTCGTCGAACTTCCCGAGGTAAGTATTGAAGAGTTCTTCGAGAATGCGCTGGTGTTTTACTTCCATGCGGATAACCCTGTAGTGCTTGTATAGGTTCCGCATCAGGAAGGCCTTCAGCTCGTTCTTCCTCTTTGCCGTTTCTGCGGAGAATGCGGCTGTGGGGTCCTTAATTTTTCTTGCGTCTTCAACCGTCTTTATTCCGCGCTGCTCGATGTTGATTTCTGTTTGCCCGATCAAGTCCTTAGAAAGCACGTCTATGATATTTCTTACAATATGATAGCGCAGGCTGTTCTTGTCCATCCCGCTGTTCTTCTTGTACATCTCTCTGCAAATGGCAAGATCCTTAAGCTTATCAACGTCGACCAGGTTTGATTTTATTCCGTCATCAAGGTCATGCGAGTTGTAGGCGATCTCATCCGCGAGATTTACGACCTGCGCTTCCAGAGTCGGCTGGCTGTTGCCGGAGTCAGGTTTATCGAAATCTGTCCTGTGCTTATCAATTCCTTCGCGGACCTCATAGGTCAGATTTAGGCCTGTGAATCCCGGATAGCGTTCTTCAAGCAGCGTTACGATACGGAGGCTCTGGCTGTTGTGTTCGAAGCCTTTTTGACCTTGCGCTTTCATAAGCTGGTCAAGTTTCTCTTCTCCGGAATGGCCGAAAGGGGTGTGCCCGAGGTCGTGGGCAAGCGCAATGGCTTCGGTCAGGTCTTCGTTGAGCCGGAGGTTTCTCGCGAGGGTTCTTGCTATCTGCGAAACTTCCATTGTGTGAGTGAGACGGGTCCTGTAGTAATCCCCTTCGTGCACGACGAATACCTGCGTCTTATATTCGAGCCGTCTAAACGCGCCGCAATGGACTATACGGTCTCTGTCCCTTGAGAAGCAAGTGCGGAGTTCGTGTTCATCTTCCGCTTCCTGCCTGCCTTTTGTTTCCTTGCTTTTCATGGCGTAAGCGGCAAGGTTGGCTTCTTCTATGTCTTCGTACTGTATTCTTTTAAGCGACATATTTTTTCCCGTAGCTGTGATTTCGGCCAAGCCGGAAAAAGCGCGGCCGGAAAATGATTTTATCACAAAAATGAGGCGTTTTATACCCGAAATGTTCAGGGGGCCGGTAGAAAACGCTTTATATTTCTTGTTGTTTGAGATAAAATAACGGTTATTCCGGCTGCAGCAGCCGGTGCTGACGGAGGTAAAAATGAAAACATTTTTCGTGTTCATTCTGGCGCTGGTCCTTTTTTCCGGCTGTGCCGAAGAGAGAAAATTCGTGAAGAATCCTCTCGGCAAAGAGGACATCCTGCTCTGTCAGGCTGAGGGCTACAGCCCTTTCGCCGGGTTTTATAACAACACCTCGCAGATTGACAGGATTGCTTTCCCGGGATTTTTCACCGGTGAAGGAGACGCCTCTTCCACGGTGGTTTCGCGTGTAATCGGGGAAGATAATTTGGTGCGGGAATTGAGAAAAGGCGATGCTGTAACCGCCGTGGACGGGACGCCTGTAACCTCCGGTAAGCAATACGCCCAGCTCGTGCAGGGCTATAACCCTGACCAGACTGTCATCTTCACCTTCAGACGGCTAAACCGCGAATTCTCCCTGGCAATCAGGCTGAACACGCTCTACGCGCCCCTGTTTTATTCTCTGGTGGCCGACAGGTTAAACGCGGGAAACAAGACAAGCATCGCGGTAATTCCTTCCGCGAATACTGCCGCTCAGAACTCTAACCTTAACGTATCGGGGCTGATTGAGAATGATAAGAGCCTGATATCCTCCTCCTATGAAAAGATGCTGCTGGACGAATTCAGGCCCTTTGCGGGGTTTTCCGTCATAGACAGGGATATGCTCGAGAACATTATGAAGGAAGTTACGTTCCAGAAATCAGGTTTTGTGGACGACCAGACCATTGTCAGGATCGGGAAAATGACCGGCGCCACGCATCTTATGTTTGTGACTCTCAGCAGGTATGACGACTCTACCGCTTATGTGGAAAGGCTGGTGGAAGTGGAATCAACAAAAGTGCTTTACAGCAACAATTATAAAATAATGAAACCCAAGGTTGTTAAGAAGAAAGTATATGAAGAGGAAGGAGAGGGCAGGAGAAGGGACAAAAAGGACGACAAACCTGTGATAATCATAAACAACATTAACAATAACGGCGGGTTTAACAACACTACGATAAACAACAAGTGATCCCCGGGGGAATATGAAATCCGCGAAAATTTTCTGGCAGAGCCAGTCAGGCAACACTTATGCCTGTGTTTTAAAGGCCAAAGAAGCTCTTGAAGAGGCGGGCTGTTCCGTCTCCCTCAGCCATATTCTGTCAGGAGCGCCTGACGCGGGCGGGGCAGACCTGCTGGTTTTTGCTTTTCCGGTTTATAACTTTAAGCCGGCCACGGCTATGGCGGAATTCATGGAAAAAATGCCGGCTTGCTCCAAAGAAACTCCGGCGCTCGCGCTCATAACCTGCACCGGGCTTATGGCGAATATCCCGTATTTTCTCGGAAAGAAATTAAAGCCGAAGAATATATTGCTCGCGGAGGCGGTAAAAATACCGGCTTCCGAGACCTACATACTGCTCCGCAAGTATTTCAAGGGCACCATGGAGCTTGACTCGCGTTTGAACGAGGCGGAGTTGGAAGGCGTCAAAAAGCAGATTGCCGGAATTATGGACGGCGGGCTCAAGAAGAAGGCGTATATTTTCAACCCGTTTTCTCTCTGGCACTGGCTCGGTAAAATGAGCCCGGAGGCGGCGCCGGGGAAACCTTTTAAAAAAAGAAGCTGGGATGAAGAGAAATGCACGCTTTGCGGAGACTGCTATACTCTTTGCCCGTCAGGTTCCATCAAGCGCGAGGGCGATAAGCTGACAGTTAATCCCGCCACCTGCGTCGGTTGCTGCGGCTGTTTCAATATCTGTCCCACGGGTGCCTGGAAATTAGATAATTTCGGGGCAGAGTATTTTCTCCGGAATAAGCATACGGCAGAACTTGTTAAAGCAATAAAAGCAAACACTAAACAGTAAATTCTAAATTCGAAGCTCGAAATTCGAGAAAACGTTCTTGTTTTGTTTCGAATTTTAAATTTCTAACTTCGAATTTGCTGTTAAAGGAGGCATTATGCCCTTCATAGATTGGCCGCTGAAAAAACTGAAAAGCTACAAGCCGCAACTCACCAGAGAAAAGGATTTTGAGTCTTTCTGGAAGAAGAACCACGCTGAATCAAAGAAACAGCCCTTGAAACCGGAATTCATAAAAATAGATTATCCCGTAAAAAGCCTGGATGTTTACAAGGTATTCTTTGAAGGCTTTGGCGGCGGGCGCATCTGCGGGTGGTACTTGAGCCCGAAAGGAAGCGCGAAGAATCCGACTATTCTCTGTTTCCACGGCTACTCGGGAGGGAAAGGTTTTGTCTATGACTGGATAGGCTGGGCACTGCAGGGGTATACGATATTCTCGGTTGATACAAGAGGGCAGTTCGGGGAGAGCCAGGACCACGCTAAGTACCCTGCAGGCCATTTTATCGGCTGGATGACACAGGGAATACTTGATCCCGATACCTACTATTATAAATATGTATATATGGACGGCATAAGGGCGCTTGACCTGCTTGAGACCAGGAAAGAAGTTGACCCGAAACGTATCGGCGTGATGGGAGCAAGCCAGGGAGGCGGGCTTTCCATCGCGGCCGCGGCGCTGGCGGGAAAGAGGGTTAGAACAGTAATAACTGATGTGCCGTATCTTTGCCATTACAGGCGGGCCGTGGAAACTGCCACCGGGAATCCGTATCTTGAATTGAATAACTATATGAGGTTCAAGCCCGAAGACGAGGAGCTGATATTCAGGACGCTCAGCTACTTTGACGGAATGAATCTTGCTCCGATGATAACCGCTAAGACCATGGTTTCGGTGGGCCTTGCCGACGGCATCTGCCCTCCTTCGACCGTCTTTGCGGCGTACAATCATCTTAAGTGCAAAAAGGAACTGATTATCTTTAACTACTGGGCGCACGAGGTGCTTGGGCCGCTGAATGAGAAAAGAGTGAAGTGGATGGCCGGGAACCTGTAGGCGAATTTTCCGGTTTATAATTAAGGAGAACGCTTGAATAACAGAGAACGTTTTATTAATCTAATGTCCTTTAAGCCTGTGGACCGCTTGCCTGTTGTAGAATGGGCCGCTTGGTGGGACAAGACGCTTGAGCGCTGGAAAACGGAAGGGCTCCCGTCAGAGTTAAAAGATTCCTGGGAGATAAGAGAGCATCTCGGGCTGGATTCCTACCGGCAGGAATGGGTCAGTTTTCTCGCGAAAGATTTTCCGAGGCCGCTAAAGCATATCCACAACCTTGATGAATACAACAAGATATTGCCTTTCATGTTCCCGAAAGAGCCTGTTTTTGACCTGAAAACCGCCGAGAAATATGGAAATGAGCAGCGCCGGGGTGACTCGGTTGTGTGGCTGCAGCTTGACGGGTTTTTCTGGGGGCCGAGAAAAATGCTCGGAATAGAAGATCATCTTTGCGCCTTCTATGATAACTTTGAACTTATGAAACGGATAAATGAAGACCTGGTTGAATATAATCTCCGCGTTCTGGATGACTACTGCAAGTTTGCCGTTCCCGATTTCCTTGTTTTTGCCGAGGATATGTCCTACAATCACGGGCCGATGATTTCCAAAGAACTCTTTGATGAATTCCTTGCCCCCTACTACGGGAGAATAGTCCCTTTGGCAAGGAAGCGCGGAATAAAGGTCTTCGTGGATACGGACGGGCTGGTCCATGATCTTGTTCCCTGGTTTCTGGAGAGCGGTTTTGACGGTTTTCTGCCGCTTGAGCGCATGGCCGGCGTAGATATCAATCTCCTGAGGCAGAGGCATCCGAAGCTTCTTATGATAGGCGCGTTCGACAAGACCGTTATGCACCTTGGCGAAGCGGCAATTAGAAAAGAGTTTGAAAGGATACTCCCCGTAATGAGGTCAGGCGGATATATTCCGTCTGTTGATCATCAGACGCCTCCGGGCGTCAGCCTGGCTGATTATAAGTTGTATCTGCGCCTGCTGAAAGAGTATGCTTCGATCCGGGGATGTTCCTAAAGGCGGAGGCAGTTTGAACTCAAAAGAACGCGTTTTAACGGCATTTGCAAGCGGAGTTCCGGACAGAGTGCCTGTGAATTATGAGGCTAATCCCGGAATTGACAAAAGGCTGAAAGAACATTTTAAACTGAAAGCTGATGACCGGGAAGGATTGCTTCAGGCGCTTGGAGTGGATTTTAGGGGCGTTTGGTCAGATTACAAAGGGCCGAAATTGCATAAGGATTTCCCGGAACGGGGCGTGGTTTCCGACAACCGCGGGGTAAGGCGCCGCTGGGTGCAGAATGAAAGCGGAGGCTACTGGGATTATTGCGAGTTCCCTCTCAAAGACGCTACCGAGCAGGAAGTGGCCGGGTGGCCCCTCCCCGATCCTGACAACTTTGATTATTCCGGAGTAAAAGAGAAATGCGCTAAACTAAAAGAGTATGCGGTAGGCATCGGCAGCCCAGGCTTCGGAGATATTATCAATACAAACGGGATGCTGCGCGGTATGGAACAGACTTTGATAGACTTTATGACGGATGAGCCCGCGGGACTGCTCCTGGCAAAAAGAAGAGTTGACGGCGAGCTTGAGATAGTGCGCCGGATGATAGAGGCGTCAAAAGGCGGGATTGATTTTGTCTGGATGGGGGAGGACCTTGGAACCCAGATCGCGCCGATGATAAGTTTGGAGCTCTACCGCAGGAATATAAAACCTCTGCACAAGAGGCTCGTGGATATGGCAAAGAGTTTTAACATCCCGGTGATGGTGCACACGTGCGGCTCCTCAAGCTGGGCTTACGAGGATTTTATAGAAATGGGCGTTAAGGTGGTCGATACCCTCCAGCCGGAAGCGGCCAATATGGCGCCGGAGTACCTGAAAAAGAAATTTGGAGGCAGGCTGGCTTTTCACGGCTGTATCAGCACCGCCGGCCCGGTCTCGTTCGGCACGGCGGAACAGACCAGGGAATACTGCCGGCACACGCTTGAGGTCATGATGCCCGGCGGCGGATACTGTTTTGCTCCTACCCACCAGCTGCAGGATAATTCTCCGGTTGAGAATGTTTTGGCAATGTATGATACGGCAAGGAAATACGGAAAATACTGACAGGCCGCTATTCAGGGCCGGTCGGAATAGAATTGCAAAATGGAGACTTGTGAAAAATTTCGTTACCTCTGACAGGATCACGGTAAAAACCAAAGCCCTGACGCAGGAAAAACGCCGGCCCGAACATTTCGTGAAGCTCGAAAACGGGAATTGGTTCATTGATTTCGGCAGGGCGTATTTTGCGGGGCTTGAACTTGAGTTCAAAACTCCTGAAGCCGGAAGGATTGTTACGGTTCATCTGGGCGAAGCTCTCTTAACAGGCGGAGGGGTGAACAGAAGCCCCGGCGCAAGCATCAGGTTTCAAAGATCCGAACTCACGCTGAAGGAAGGTCAGCTGCTTTATACCGTTCCTCTTCCGGAGCGCGACGCCAGGCTTATGCCGGACAATGTGGGGCCGGTCATGCCTTTTCGCTACGTTGAAGTTGAGAACGCTCCTGAACTAAGGCCTGAAGACATCCGTCAGGTTGCCGCTTACTATCCGTTCGATGAAAATGCCGCCTCCTTCTCCTGCTCCGACGGCAGAGTAAACGCTGTTTGGGAAATGTGCAGGCACACAATGAAGGCAACCAGCTTCTGCGGGATATTTGTTGACGGAGACAGGGAGCGGCTGCCTTATGAGGCGGACGCGTATATAAATCAACTGGGGTGGTACTGCTGCACCGGTGATACCACGCTTCCGCGTTACACGCACGAATCCCTGATACTCCGCGCCAGCTGGCCTACCGAATGGATAATGTTCTCTGTGCTTATGGCCTGGCAAGATTATCTGCATACCGGTGAGCTTTCAAGCGTCAGGGAGTTTTACCCGGACTTAAAAGCCAAGACTCTTTACGCTCTGCGCCGCGC
>CAIWRR010000162.1 GCA_903915125.1 Candidatus Firestoneibacteriota bacterium
CTCGGAGAAACTCACGAGAGAAACTCTGAAAAACGGCAATATGGTCTATTTGTATAATGTCGGCTATGGCCGGTATCAAGTCGGGCTTCAGGTATTCCAGGTCAGCGCGAAAGGACACGTCCAGTTCTGGTATTTCAGCGGCGACAGGTTTAACACAATGGCGCAGTTTCCCGTGAATTACGCCGTGATACTTTCCAAAGAAGGCCCCTATATTCCGACCTTGAGATGGCTGAGAAGTTCCGAGGGCGTGAATGATTTCAGATATATCTGGACGCTGTTAAAAAGAACGGAAAGCGCCTCGAACAAGACCGCGCCGGAAGTAGTAGCCGCGTCGCGCTACCTCGAAAGCATAAAGTCTTTCGCTTTTGGAAACGATAACGGAGACGTCAGGGAAGCAGATACCGTCGGAGAGGAAACTCTTAAGAAATACGGCGGGGAAAAACTCGACAAAATGAGGGAGAAGCTGGCCTCGCTGATTATCGCGATAGATAATATGAAATAGTATAATTCCAGAAAGGCTTGAGGCGTAATAATGCGGGCGGGTGCGCAATCCCGCTGCGGGGAGCAGGTCATATGCAAAAAGTGTTTGCGCCGGATTACAGAAATATTCTTGACGCCGCAGGAAATAAAAGGCCGAGGCGCCTCCCTATCTATGACCACTTGATCAGCGCCGGGGTCCAGGAAAAGATCATTAATAAGAAGTTTGCCGGGCTTATCTCGGGGAATAAGGAAGACATTAAGGAGTTCCTCCGCAGCGCCTTCGCCTGTTCAATAAAGCTGGGGTATGATATCTATCCTTTTGAGTGCTGCGTCACGGAGTTTATTCAGGGCGGGAAGGGGCTTACAGGGAAAGGCAAGCCGCTTATCCGGAATATGCGGGACCTGCAGAGTTACGACTGGAATGAGCCGGTAAGGAAGTTCCGTGAAAAGTCGGCTGTGTTTTATGAAGCGCTTAAAGAAACTTTGCCTGCCGGTATGAAAGCCGTCGGCGGAGTAGGAAACGGGATTTTTGAATGCGTTCAAGATTTTGTGCCTTATACGGACCTCGTTTACCTGAAGGCGGATGACCCTGAAACGTACAAGGCGTTGTTTTCGAGAACCGGCGAGATGCTCTCTAAGATCTGGTCCGAGTTTCTTGAAAAGCACTCTGATTCGTACGCGGTTTGCAGGTTCGGGGACGACCTGGGATTCAAAAGCGGGCCTCTGCTTGATCCCGCGGACATCAGAGAACTCGTAATACCGGAGTACAGGAAAATAGTTAGCCTGGTTCACAAGCATAACAAACCCTTTCTGCTTCATTCCTGCGGTTGCATATTTGAGGTTATGGACGAAATAATATCGATAGCGCGTATAGACTCAAAGCACTCAAATGAGGACGCTATAGCTCCTTTCTCGAAATGGGCCGATATTTACGGAGACAGAATCGGGCTCTTTGGCGGCGTTGATATGAACATTATCTGCCTTGAAAGCGCCGACAGGATAAAAAAATATGTCCGCGAAGTAATAGATTCGGCGTCAAACTCGCGCGGGCTGGCGATAGGCTGCGGCAATTCCATTCCTGATTACGTCCCGGCAGAAGGTTATGCCGCAATGTGCGAGGCGGTAAGAGAACACAAATGGCCTCCCGGTAAATGAAAAGGAGGGGCGGCTTATTTAAAGCGGGCCTGCTCCTATAGGTGCCGCAGTTGTTTGTCCGGAGTAAATTGTGGTAGAATAATGCAACATCCGTTTAACTCCGGAGCCAAAATGAAGAAGTGCCCGTATTGCGCGGAAGAGATTCAGAATGAAGCAATCAAGTGCCGGCATTGCGGAAGCGACCTGTTGGCTCACGCCGTAAAACCCTCGAAACCAAAGACCTATATCTGGCTCTCCGTACTCATGCTGCTTTCTCTGATTCCAACCGGCATTGTTTCTTTTGTATATGGCCTGAGGGTAAACGCCTTCTTCAATGCGGGCGAGCATGAAAAGGCAAAATTAAATTCAAAGAAGGCTAAGTTCTGGGTCTGGATCTCGTTCTGGATAGGAATTGTCCTGCTCATCATCCCCATCAAGTTTATGCCGGGTTTTATGCGTGATTTCAACGCGCAAATGCAAAAAGAAATGGGAGATTTGCTGAAACAATAATCTGGAGGTTTAGAGGGTTGGAGGGTTGGATGTTTAAGGGCCGGCAAGGGATGAGGCAAGAAGACAGAATGGCGGCTGGTTGGAAGGTTGGATGTTTGGATGATTAAGAGCCTGCGTGGATGGATGAAGAGGC
>CAIWRR010000163.1 GCA_903915125.1 Candidatus Firestoneibacteriota bacterium
ATTGCTCTCCACCGTCGTTGGTTTTGTAAACCTTGTATTCTTTGTTGCTGTCAACATAAGCGGTTTCAGGCTGAGATTCGCCGCAAACCACTTTATAGAGGGCCGAAGTACTTCTTATCCCTTTCATTGAATCTTTCCAGGACTCGCCTTTATTCGCGGACACGCATATCTTGCCCCCGCAAATGGCGTAAAGCAGCGTCCGGCCGTTCCCGCTGCCGCCGCAAAAAGATGCTATTGCCCCGTCTTTTACAAGAGTCCAGGACTTCCCGCTGTCTTTTGAAAGAAACACGCCCTGAAGGGTTCCCGCAAGCCAGAGGCCGTCTTCGGCAAAGAATCCTTTCACGTCAGAGATGGCTTCAATCCTCGACCAAGAAAGCCCTCCGTCGGGGCTTGTCCAGGCCTCTTTCTCCGCGGAGGCAAACATCAACGCGGGGTTCTGCCTGCATATGTAAATTCCGCTCACATATTTTCTGCCCCAGGGCTGATTCTTGAGAAGTTCCCAGTTTAGGCCTTTATCCTTTGAAACCTGAAGACCCTGCGAACTTCCCGTAAAAATGACATTCGAATCCGACGGATGGAAGGCCACTTCGCTTCGGTTAGTTCCGCTTATCTTTCTTGTGTCAAACATCTTCCAGGTCTTCGCGCTGTCAACGCTTCTGTAAAACCCGCCCATATCGCAGGAAACGAAGAAGATGTTTTTGTCGTGGGGCGAATTCGCGGGGGCATACTGCGCCCCGCCGCCGCCGAGGCCTATATTTTCCCAATCGCCGGCGCACAGTGAACAAGCGAGCAGAACAAGTATCGCCAGGGTCTTTTTCATGGTTAGCTCCTTTGAATCTTGCCTATTTTATGCTATGCAGGCGCGAAAAACAATACGCAAAAGGGGCGCAAAGCAATCAGGATTTTTCCAAAGAGAAGGCTCAGGCATTTAACAAAACGGCAAGGCTGCGGGAAATATTTAATTACATATCCTCAAAACAGGGTTTGTCATCAATGAATTCCGCCGGGAGGCCGCGAGCTTCAAAGTACCCGCACATCTTTTTGCAGGCGAATTTCTCGGTTGAATTATACCTTTCCGAAAGCACGCGTGAAATCTTCATTCTCGGGCTATTTGGCGGGGATGATTTCGTATCTGCAGGCAATTTCGCCGTCAGGATGATCCGAAGTCGCATTCTTGCCAAGATATCTTCTTACATATTCCACGACGGCTTTCTCAGCCGATACATTTACGCGAAGATAACCCGAACTTCCCAGGATTACGCCTTCTTTATACCCGTATTCTCCGTCCGGAGCGGGGTTTCTTGTATTTTTGGCGCTTGGCTGAGGCACTTCCTGGTAAATTATACCGTCTCTCTCCTGTTTCGCGAAGAGATGGTCGTGCCCGTGAAAGAATATATTTACTCCCGTATCAACCAGGAGTTTGTGAATGGGTTTTCCCCAGCCGGGACGGTGAGCCGCAAACCCATAAGATCCGTCGGCGTTTAACCCGCCCCATTCATAAGTTTTTGAAAATTCCACTCCGCCTCTGCCTTCTTCCCCGCCGCCGACCAGCTGGTGGCAGAAGACGAATTTATATTTTGTTTTGCTGTTTTCAAGCGTCTTCCTGAGCCATTCGTACTGCTCTTTCCCGAGCGTAAAGGCCCAGTTATCCGACTTTCCGGGCCTCGGTTTATCCATCGTATACCTGTAAGGGTCAAGCGCTACAAATAGAGCGTCGCCCCACACGAAGGAGTAGTAATTCCCTTTCTTCTCCGGGTTGCCTGAAAAGAATTTATCCGGAAACGGGGCGGGGAAATAGAGCAGGCG
>CAIWRR010000164.1 GCA_903915125.1 Candidatus Firestoneibacteriota bacterium
CTTACAAGCTTTGTGTAAGCTCCAACAAGTCCATGATAGGGCACCTGCTCGGAGCTGCCGGAGGCGCGGAATCTATCGCGACCGTGCTGACGGTATTAAACGACCTGGTGCCGCCCACCATCAACTTCGAAGAGAAGGATCCGGCGTGCGACCTGAACTATGTGCCAAACAAGGCGGAAAAACGCGTTGTTAACATGGCTGTTTCTAATTCGTTCGGGTTTGGCGGACACAATGCCACGCTGGCGGTCAAGAAGTTCAAGCAATAATGCACAAACTGACCGCACAGAGGCGCTCTGAACTCCAGGAATTCCAGGAAAGCTTGAATGTAAGTTTCCGGGATCCGGCCATCCTTAACCAGGCCTTCACTCATTCATCTTTCGTCAACGAGAACAACCTCGGCAAGAATGGTTCAAATGAGAGGCTTGAATATCTCGGCGATGCAGTGCTTGGTATTGTTACAAGCGAGCATCTTTTTAAAAAGTACCCGGATTATGACGAGGGCAGCCTGACCAAGATCAAATCCGTGCTCGTGAGCAAGCCTATATTGGCCGGCGTCTCAATGAAGCTCGGTTTTGGCAAATATGTGCTGATAGGGAAAGGCGAGGAAGGCACCGGCGGAAGGCACCGTGATTCTACACTTGCGAATGTTTTTGAAGCTGTTCTGGGCGCGTATTTTATAGATTCCGGAATAGAACCGGTGAGAGAGTTCTTGGTCCGTTCTTTTCTGCAAAACATTGATTCAAAGCAAGCCGAAGCGGACGATTACAAATCCAGGCTCCAGGAATTTATGCAGGCGAAGTATAAAAAACGCCCGTCATACGCCATTGTGGGGAATTTCGGGCCGGAGCACCAGAAGACCTTCATCGTGAAGGCGGTGTTTAAGGGCAGGATGCTCGGAAAAGGAAAAGGAAATTCTAAGAAAGAAGCGGAACAACAGGCGGCAAAAAACGCGCTTGAAAAATTGAACGAGAAAGAGTTGAAGAAGCAAGCTGCCGAGACCAAATAGAACAAAAAGAAATAATATTATTTTAAGGAGGGCTACATGGATTATTTTTTGACTGAAGAACAGCAGATGATTGTTGATACTGCCAAGGATTTCGCTCATAAGGTGATTAAGCCGGTGAGAGAAGAGCACGATGAGAACCAGACCTTTCCCTGGGAAGTAGTCAAGAAAATGGGAGAGGCAGGGCTTTGCGGCCTTTATATTCCCGAGAAATACGGCGGCACGGGCCTTGGGATTCTCGGCCTTTGCCTCGCGGTAGAAGAAATGTCCAAGGTCTGCTCGGCAATAGCGCTTTCCATGGCGGCCACGGGTCTTGGCACCTTCCCGATACTGCTTTTCGCGAGCGAAGAGCAAAAACAGAAATATCTGCCTGATATCGCGAGCGGAAAAAGGCTTGCGGCCTTTGGCCTTACCGAAGCGAACGCGGGTTCTGACGCGCTTGGCATGCAGACAACCGCGGTCAAGGACGGCGACTACTATATATTGAACGGCACGAAGCAGTGGATTACGAACGCCGGCGAAGCGGAAATTTACAGCGTCTTCGCGGTAACTGACAGAAACAGGGGCAGCCGCGGGCTTTCAGCTTTCATAATTGAAAAGGGAACTCCGGGTTTCTCCTTCGGCAAGAAAGAGAATAAACTCGGAATAAGGGCTTCCGCAACCAGGGAACTCGTGTTCCAGGACTGTAAAATACACAAGTCGGCGATGATAGGCAGCGAAGGAATGGGTGCCATTATAGCGGTAAACACTCTTTACACTTCAAGGCCGGGAGTAGCCGCCCAGGCGCTTGGAATTGCGGCGGGCGCGCTTGACGAATCCATCAATTACGCCAGGCAGAGAAAGCAGTTCGGCCAGACCATATCCTCTTTCCAGGCCGTTCAGCATATGCTTGCCAACATGGCGACCGAAGTTGAAGCCGCCAGAGCTCTCCTTTACGCGACTGCCAGGTCTATAGATAAGGCGGGAGACGCAAAAGGTTTCGCTAAGGAATCAGCGATGGCAAAACTTTACTGCTCGGATGTCGCGATGAAAGTAACGACCGACGCGGTTCAGATCTTCGGCGGCTACGGCTACATGAAGGAATATCCTGTAGAGAAAATGATGAGGGACGCGAAGATAACCCAGATTTACGAGGGCACGAACCAGATCCAGCGGAACGAAATAGCCGCGGGTCTTATCAAGTCAGCGGCCTCGAAAAAGTAATTTCAACAAGGAGTCAATAAATGAATATAGTCGTCAGCATAAAACAGGTCCCGGGCACTACCAAGGTGGCTATTAACCCGGCGACGAACACCCTGATAAGGGCCGGTGTTGAGGCGATAATCAACCCGTTCGATATGTACGCGATTGAAGAGGCCATAAGGCTTCGCGAGAAATTCGGCGGAAAGGTCACCTGCATTACAATGGGACCGCCGCAGGCAGAGGAAGCTTTAAAGAGCGCGATAGCAATGGGCGCCGATGAAGGCATCCTGGTTTCCGACAGGGCTTTCGCGGGTTCCGATACCCTTGCGACCAGCTACACGCTTGCAATGGGCATCAAGAAACTCGGGCAGTTTGACATTATCCTTACCGGCAAGCAGGCAATGGACGGCGATACTGCCCAGGTCGGCCCAGGCATAGCTCAATGGCTCGATATCCCATTTATCGCCTGGGTAAAGAAGATAGAAGATGTAAAGAAAGACGCGAAAACCATACGGGTTGAGCGCATGATGGACGACGGGTATGAGGTCCTTGAAGGCCCTCTTCCGATACTGCTCTCTGTGGTCAAGGAAATTAATGAACCGAGGACAGAATCTCTCAGGGGAAAAATGAAGGCGAAGAGTTTTAAGGCTACGGTTTATAGCGCTAAAGATATTGAAGCGGATCCGGATTTTATAGGGCTTCGCGGCTCGCCGACCATCGTTAACAGGGTTTTTGTTCCTGTCAGGTCAGGCAAAAAAGAACTGGTTGAAGGCGCGACCGTTGAAGAGAAAGTAAGCAAGGTGGTGGCAAGTTTAAGAGAATCCAAACTTGTAAATTAGACCGGAGGTCGTTGTGGCTATCAGAGTAATAACGGAAAAATGTGTTGGCTGTAAACTTTGTATACCGACCTGCGCTCAGGGCGCGATATCTTTTGTTGATAAAAAGGCGGTAATAGATGTCATAAAGTGCAACTATTGCGGGGCCTGCATCGACGCCTGCAAAAAATTTAAAGCGATACTCATAGAGATAGACAGAAAAGTCTCTGACCAGGACCTCTCGCTCTATAAGGGCATCTGGGTCTACGCGGAACAGCGCAACGGCGAGATGGCCAGCGTGGTCTACGAACTTCTGGGTGAAGGAAGAAAACTTGCCGAACAGCTAGGCGAAGAACTTTCAGCGGTGCTTCTCGGCGACGGAGTCACCTGTCAGGCGGAAGACCTTATACAGCACGGCGCTGACAATGTTTATGTCGTGGACAATCCAAAACTCAAGGATTTTCAGGACGATACCTACGCTATGGCAATGGCTGAACTCTGCGAGGAGTACAAACCGAATATCGTGCTTACCGGCGCGACCGCGATTGGCAGGTCGTTCATACCCAAAGTTGCCGTTATACTTGAGACCGGTTTGACCGCAGACTGTACCCAGCTCGGAATAGACGACTACACTAAACTGCTGCTTCAGACCCGCCCTGCTTTCGGCGGAAATCTTATGGCGACCATAACCTGCACTAACTTCAGGCCCCAGATGTCGACTGTCAGGCATAAAGTTTTCAAGAAAGCCTCGAAAGACGTCTCAAGAAAAGGCAAGATATTTACAAAGGTGCTCGCGGACGATCTGCTGAAATCCAGAACCAAACTCATTGAATTCGTAAAAGAAATGGAGTCAACCGTTAATCTTTCCGAGGCCGACATTATTGTGTCAGGCGGCAGGGGACTCGGCGAAGCCAAGAACTTCGCGCTTGTCAGGGAGCTTGCCGAATTAATCAATGGCGCGGTAGGAGCTTCAAGGGCGGCAGTTGATGCCGGTTGGATTCCTTACTCGCACCAGGTGGGACAGACCGGAAAGACCGTTTGCCCGAAACTCTATATCGCGTGCGGCATCTCGGGCTCCATCCAGCATATGGCCGGAATGCAGTCTTCAGAGACCATCATCGCGATAAATAAAGACCCGAACGCTCCCATCTTTGAGATAGCGACCTACGGGATAGTCGGAGACCTTTTTGAGGTTATCCCGGCAATGATCTCCGCCATCAAGAACAGGTAGTAGGATATCCTGAGGGCGAAGCCCGAAGGATCTATCTAAGATATTTAGCCCGCCGGAGCAAAACCGGCGGGCTTTTGTTTTTGAGAACGCCTCAGAGCCGTGCTATACTAATCAAGTGAAGCCCATAATTGAATTCATAAATGTCAGCGTCATCCTGGATACCTTTTCCAATGTCAAAGCTCTTGACTTGAAAGAACTTATTGTAAAATCCGGGGAAAACGCCGCCATACTCGGCCCGAACGGATCCGGAAAATCCACCTTTATGAGGTTGATTACAAGGGAGCTCTATCCTGAGCCGGAAGAGGGCTCGGTTTGCCGCATCTGGGGAGAGGAAAGATGGAATGTCTTTCAGCTCAGAAGCCTTCTTGGAATTGTCACTCCCTATATGGCATTCAAGGTAAACCAGAACATTACAGTCGAAGATACCGTGCTCTCCGGTTTCTTCTCCAGTATCGGCATCCCGCACCGCGATTATATAACGAAGGAAATGCGCAAGAAAGCGGAGAGCAATATGGACTTTCTTGGAATACTCTGCCTGAAGGAGCGCGTTGTTACGGAAGTTTCCACCGGCGAAGCCCGGCTGGCGCTGATAGCCAGGGCGCTCGCGCACGACCCAAAAGCCCTGGTGCTTGATGAACCGACGAGCGGGCTGGATATTAAAGCGGCCCTCAACTTCAGGGAGTATCTGCGCAAGCTCTCAAAATACGGTACAAGTATTATTATTGTCACACACGACCTTGAAGACATTATTCCCGAGGTTTCAAGGGTAGTACTGCTTGACAAAGGATCAGTATTTAAGGATGGGCCAATTGAACAGGTCCTGACGGACGCGAATCTTTCAAAACTCTATTCTTCTCCGCTAAAAGTGGTTAAAGGCAAGCACGGCTATCGGGCGGAGTTTGAATAAGGGCGGTTTGTAACGTTTAAAAGCCGCACTTCGTGCGTCTTGTTCTGTAAGGTAGGTATATTTCATGCCGGGCTTCGCCAGACATAGCAGAATAACGTACTTAACAAAAACCGGGAGACCGTTGTATTGCTTTTGCCTTACGTTATAAACGTTATGAACGGTTTTCTTCCATTCCCGATTGTTTTTATTCCCCCCATAGGATATAATTAATCAAATGATCAACAAAACCCAAACATTAAAGGCCTGCGAACTTTTCGAAGACTTAAGCGCCTCCGAACATTCCAAGTTTGCCGCTGCCTGCCAGGAAAAAACCTATAAACGCGGTGAAACCATCTTTCAGGAAGGAGACCGCGCTGGCAGCGTTGTAATTGTCTCTGGCGGACAGGTTAAGGCGATGCGCTATACCTCGGAGGGGATGGAACTGATAGTCGAGATCTTCGGAAAGTGCGATATCATGGGAGTAATCGCGGTTTTTGCGAACGAGCCGCACGCCCATACAGCTGTTGCCATGACGGATGTCGAAACTCTTATTATTCGGAAAGATGATTTTATTGAACTTATAGGCGGGAATAAAGAAACCTCGATGAAAGTCCTGAAGTACCTCGGACAGAGAATAAGAAACCTGCAGGAGAAAGTCCAGGATTTTATCAGCGACAAGGTTGAACAAAGAATCGCAAAGCTTCTCATTACCCTGACAAAAAGAATGGGCAAAGAGATCCCTTTCACCAGGCAGGAAGTGGCCGCAATGGTAGGCACTTCCATAGAAACGGCAATAAGGGTGACAAGCAGATTTAAGGAAGCCGGAATCCTGAAGAGCAGCAGGGGAAAAATCTTTGTGACCAACCTTGAAAAGCTCGGAATTATCGCGGAAGGCCCTCCGGTAAAGTTCTAAACAATTAGGCGTGTTGGGTTTCCTGATATTAGAAAATCAGCAATGATGACGAAAATCATACACGGTCTTTTGGTAAGCGGTTATAATCATACAAGAATCATAGGAGACCATATGCTTGCTAAAGTTAAAGCTGCTCTTGAGAAAGTAAGGCCGAGCCTTCAGGCTGACGGCGGAGATGTTGAGTTTGTCGAACTGACGCCGGACAACATCGTTAAAGTAAGGCTTACCGGGGCTTGCGGCAGTTGCCCGATGGCTACGATGACGCTTAAGATGGGGATTGAGAAATACCTCAAGAAGGAAGTGCCTGAAGTTAAAAGCGTTGAACAGGCCGAGGAGAAGTAATGCCTTGTAAAAGCCTAAGGGTGGGTATCTACAAGTGCAAGAAGTGCGGCGCTTGCATTGAGATCTTCTCGGATGAGATAAAGGCAAAGTGTACGAAATGCGGGAGCATTATAGTTAAATCTAAACTTAAGGCGTGCGTTGAATGGTGCTCCGGCGCCAAGGAGTGCGTCGGAAAACTTCCCAAGGACGCAAAAGCCGCAAAAAAAGCCAAGTAAGGCGGTTGGGCTGTATTTAAAAGAGTTTCGGAACGTAAATAAAGACAAGTGGCCGGCAAGAGGAAGCCTTTTTGGGCTTCCTCTTTTTCTTAATTACACTTATTCTTCCATCTTATCATTTGAATACAAGCGCATTTTCTGATAAAATACTGCATGACACTCAGTAGAGCGGATAACATGAAAATATCATTATTTACAGCGCTATTGCCGGAATTTGGCATGGAAGAAATAGCGCAAACTGCCTCTTCGCTGGGTTACAGCGGATTGGAGCTGCGTGTCTGCGACCTTACTGAAAAAATGAAGGCTGGCGGCGTTTCTTTCTGGGGCGAGCACAAAAACGATATAGGCGTTAAAAATTTCCGGGAAAAAGTTCCCGGGATTAAAAGGGTCTGCGAAAAATATAAACTCGAAATACCGATGCTTGCGACCTACTGCATGACATTCGAACGCGACCTTATAGAAGAGATCGCGAAGAACATGGGGCTGCTGGGAGTCAGGGCTTTCCGCGTAAGGCCGCCCTGGTATATGAGGGCAGAGAGCCCTAATCCGGATTTCCGTAAACTTAGCGAAGCAACAGATAAGGACATGGCGTTTATCGTTAAGGTTTGCGAGAAACATGACTTAAGGGCTTGCGTCGAGACTCACATGAACTCTATCGCCCCCTCAGCGGCGCTTGTAATGAAGGTCATTGGAAAGTTTGACCCTAAATATGTCGGGGCAATCTATGACCCGGGAAACACCATGCAGGAAGGGTCTGAGAATCTCAGGTTGTCAATTCAGATGTTTGGCGAATACCTGGCGCATGTTCATGTTAAGAATATAAAGTGGACCGAGCAGGAAAAAAGGCCGGACGGGACCGGAGTTTTTAAGCCGGAAATGGCAAAGCTGAACGAAGGCTTCCTGGACATAAAGCAGTTTTTTGATGAACTGAAACTGGCCGGCTACAAAGGCTGGCTTAGCGTGGAAGATTTTACCGTTAAGGACGATAAGAAAGGGTGTCTCAAAGAAGATATTGATTATATACAAAAGCTCTGGAATTAAAACCGGGAACACGAAGAGGAGGCAGCATGAAGTTTGTGAGCGGCCCGCTTGATAAGTTTGGCCTGACGTTTGACGACATATTGCTCGTTCCGCAGAAGTCCAATGTGATTCCGCGCGAGATAGACACCTCGACGCATATAACTAGAAATCTGAAACTGAACATTCCTCTTATGTCGGCTGCCATGGATACGGTTACCGAGGCGCGCCTTGCCATTGCAATCGCGCTTGAAGGCGGCATGGGAATAATTCACAAGAACCTCCCGATTAAAGAACAAGCCGGAGAAGTTGACAAAGTAAAAAGATTCATGAACGGGGTTATCCTTCACCCTGTAACGCTCGGCCCGGAGACCTCTATTAGGGACGCGATCGAGCTAATGAGAAAGAGCGGAATTTCAGGAGTGCCTATAACCGATGACGGCAGTGAGAACGGGAAACTCCTAGGAATAATAACCAACCGCGACCTTAATTTCGTAAAGAAGCAGGTTGGTACTGTAACCGACTATATGACGCGTGAAGGGCTCATCACGGCAAATGAGGGGATTTCTCTGCAGAAGGCCTCGGATATACTATATAAGAACAGGATAGAAAAGCTCCCTATAGTTGATAAGAGCTACCGTCTTAAAGGCATGATAACTATTAAGGATATAGAGAAACGCCTGGATTACCCCAGGGCCTGCAAGGACAAAGGCGGGCGGCTCTGTGTCGGCGCCGCGGTTGGCGTCGCTAAGGATACCGAAGAAAGGGCTGACGAGCTGATTAAGGCAGGCGCTGACCTGCTTACTATTGACACCGCTCACGGGCACTCGGCAAATGTTATTAATACACTGAAGGCCTTGAGGAAAAAGTATCCGGGAGTTGATCTTATCGCCGGGAATATTGCCACCGCGGCCGCGGCAAAAGATTTGATAGCCGCCGGGGCTGATGCGATAAAAGTCGGTATAGGGCCGGGGTCAATCTGCACGACCAGGGTCATCGCCGGCATCGGAGTCCCACAGGTTACCGCTATCTATGACTGCGTGAAAGTGGCGCAGAAATACAAAGTGCCGGTCATTGCCGACGGAGGCATAAAATATTCCGGAGACGTGGTGAAAGCGCTTGCGGTCGGAGCCAGCGCCGTTATGATAGGCAACCTTTTCGCCGGCACGGATGAGGCCCCGGGCGAAATGGTCTTCCTGGAAGGAAGAAGGTTTAAACTCTACCGCGGGATGGGGTCCATCGCCGCTATGAAAATGGGAAGCAAGGACAGGTATTTTCAGGAGGGTGTTGACGCTTCCAAACTTGTTCCTGAAGGAGTGGAAGGAAGAGTACCTTACCGCGGCTCGCTTGCCGCTAACGTGCTTTACCTGATAGGCGGTCTGACTCAGGGAATGGGGTACGTCGGAGCGAAGAACGTAAAGGAACTTCGCGAGAACGCCGAGTTCGTCAGGATCACTCCTGCCGGGCTGACTGAAAGTCATCCGCACAATATAACGATAACAAGCGAACCGCCAAACTACTGGATTTAATTTAGCAAGCGAATTGGTTTCTTCGATCCTGCTGCAACCTTGGGTTTACCCGGGCCAGCGGCAGGATGTACGAAGCCCGGCCGGCAGCAGGGAAGAATTTTCCCGGGCGCTGGCTGCTTCGCGAACAAGGAGGAAGTATGCTTCAGAAGGAACAGAAACAGGGATTGATAGCCAAGTTCAAGACTCACGAAAAGGATTCAGGGTCCTGCGAAGTACAGGTCGCGATCCAGACGGAAAGGATCAACTATCTCACCGAGCACCTGAAAATGCACAAGAAAGACCACAGTTCCAGGAGAGGACTCCTGAAGCTTGTCGGATCAAGAAGGCATCTGCTTGAATACCTCAAGAAACAGGATTACAACAGGTACAAGACGCTGATTGACAGCCTCAAGCTCAGGAAGTAAGTCGCGGAAAACGGGAGAAAAAAATGACAGCAGCAGAAACGAAAGTAAGTATAGGCGGAAGGGACTTTATAATCTCAACCGGTAAAGTGGCAAAGCAGTCCGAGGGTTCGGTTACCGTAAGGTACGGCGACACCGTGATTCTTTGCACCTCAAATTCAGGGCCTTCAAGAAGCAGCGATTTTTCATTCTTTCCTCTTACGGTGGAATACAGGGAGAGGACCTACTCCGCGGGTAAAATACCGGGAGGATTTTTCAAAAGAGAAGGCAAGCCGAGGGATTCAGAAATACTTTCCGCGAGGATAATTGACAGGAGCATCCGGCCCCTGTTCCCGTGGAACCTGATGAACGAAGTCCAGGTAATGGTATTCTCGCTCTCTTTTGATCTGGAGAACGAGCCTGATGTAATGGCGATTAACGGCGTGTCCGCCTCGCTTATGTGCACGGGTATCCCTTTTGGCGGCCCTGTGGGCGCGGTAAGGGTGGGAAAAGTTGACGGAAAGTTAGTCGTTAACCCGACCATAACCGAGCTTAAATCGAGCAGCCTTGACCTGGTTGCCGTATTCTCAACTTCCGGCGTCATTATGATAGAAGCCGGCGTAAAGGAACTTCCTGAAGCGGAAGTGCTTGAGGCGATAAAGTTTGCCGAAGCGCCTGCCAGGGAAATAATGAAGGCCCAGATGGAACTTGCTTCAAAAGTCACAAAAGCAAACAGGGAGTATATCATTTATAAATGGGATGAGACCCTTGATAAGGATGTAAGGGTTGCCTGCGCGGCGAAATTCGCCTCGCTTGATTCCATCTCCGACAAAGCGACCAGGGCTGACGCGGTATCAAAGATTAAGTCCGC